>JAPUES010000273.1 GCA_027492445.1 Sporomusaceae bacterium
GGAGGAAGGTGAATATAGTAAGGCCAATTTAGCAGAGAAAGAAATGATAAGCTTATAAGAACAAATTAATAATTATTATGCTGAACTTCGTTCGCTGACCGATTATTGTCAACAATTACAGCAAGAAGTGGAAGGTTTGAAGCTGGTAGATATCCTAGGGATTGAAGAAGAACATTTGGCTTTGCAGCTACAGAAGAAAGAACTTGTGAATCAGCAGGCGGTCATTGTGGCAAGACAAACTCATAACGAGAGGATAATGAGAAACATTCTTCTGTTGTTAGAAAAAACAGCCCAAAAGGCAGAAAAACATCAAGCCATAGGACAACTTGCCAAGATTGCTAAAGGCGATAATGAGGAAAAGCTTAGTTTTGAACGTTATGTACTGGCAGCCTTCTTTAATGATATTATTAATGCCGCAAATGCCCGTCTAAGGAAAATGACAAGCGGGCGTTATCAAATGAACCGCATTGCACAAAAAGGCAAAGGCGGAGGGCAAAGTGGTCTAGAAATTGAAGTTTTGGACTATTATACGGGGCAATTTAGGCATGTTAAAACATTATCAGGAGGGGAAAGCTTTAAAGCTTCTCTGGCATTGGCCTTAGGGTTAGCTGAAGTGGTCCAAGCTTATGCAGGAGGTATCAGTTTAGATACTATGTTCGTTGATGAAGGGTTTGGTACCTTAGATCCTGAATCCTTGGATTCTGCTATTGCTTGCCTTATGGAATTGCAGCATTCAGGGAGGTTGGTGGGAATTATTTCCCATGTTCCAGAATTGAAAGAAAGCATCGATGCACGCTTGGAAATAAAGGCAGGTATCGCTGGTAGCTTTGCAAAATTTTCTATACGATAGATAAATTATTAATGATAGACAAAGAGAATTCCTAGGGATATAATGATTGATAGGGTTATGTAATATAATATACATTGAAAGAAACAGTGAAATATTGGTATAAACAGTGGATAAATTACAGTTATTGTCTTTAAAAGCAAAATATAACCAATTAATTTCCTTATCTTGTATGGGGAAATCTGTCCTCTCAAATAAATATTTAAAAAGTTCAATCTGTTTTAAATATTTAAGGTAGTTAAGACAAATCTATAGTATAATTATTATAAAATACTGAGATTAAGGAAACTTATAATATATTTAGGAGGCTGAAAAATGGTTAATATGTTGTTGATAGGTGGCGGTCGTGGCGGGGTAGGTGTAATCGAAATGTGCAGTAAAGTACCTGATGTAAAAATAGGTGGCGTTGTTGATGTGAAAACAGATGCTGTTGCCGTAAAGTTAGCTCAAAAAATGGGTATCCCCACCTTTACAGACGTTAGAGATGGCCTCAAAGCACCAGGAATTAATATGGTAATTAATATTACAGGTAATGAAGAAGTCAATCGATTAATCGAACAGAATAAGTCCCCTGAAGTTAAAGTTGTAGATGGTTTTATTACAAGCATGTTATACCATTTAATTAAATCCCAAGCAATGATGAGTGAAGAAATTCATGAAAGAGTTGTTGTATTATCTAAGTCCGTAAATGAGGCCAAAGCTCATATTAATAATACCCATGAAGTTATTGGATTTATAAATAAAATATCACAACAAACCAATCTATTAGGCTTAAATGCCGCCATTGAAGCAGCGCGCGCAGGAGAACATGGTCGCGGTTTTGCGGTAGTGGCAAGTGAAGTTCGTAAACTGTCCGAAGATAGTGTAGATGCTACCAAGAAGATTAATAATATTTTAGGTAATATTGAATCCTCTATGCAGACGATTATTACTGGTATTGAACAAACGGCTACTGTTACAGAAAAACATACAACGAATGAATTGATTGTTGGCATTCGAGTATAAAAGGATAATTAGGAACCTTCGAGGGATGTACCTCGAAGGTTTTTTTATATAAAAATTTCCTATTATATTAAGAGAATGCCAATAAATTACGATATATATAGAAAGCGCCAAGGAGGGCGATTGGGATGATAACGAAGGTATTAAGTGTATATCGAGTTGATACCCAGAAAAATGACCATCGTCAAACCAAGGATGGGATGAAAAAGAAAGAGCAAGAACAGTTTAAAGAATTTTTAACAAAAGCTCTGACTGGTTCCAATGAAAAAAGATAAGTATTGTTAATAGAGCCTTTTGGCTCTATTTTTTTGCGGAATGAGAAAGTATAACACTTTCTTGATTCCAAGCAAGGGCAACTAAGGCTTGACGCAAGCCAGGTTTTCTATGTACTAGGTAGATAGTGAACAAAAGGGAGAATGAGAATAGTGTATTTGTGTATACCTTATATTGATCGTATTGGTATTGTCTATGATATTACAGTGATTTTAACAAGACGGGAAATAAATATTATATCGATGGAAGTGGAAGAGGGGCGGGTTTTTTTAGAGTGTCAAACGGTTTCTGCAGAAGAATATAGGGGGTTTATGCAGGAACTGGGTAGTATTCCAGGTGTGCAGGACATCGAAGAAATTTCTTGTATGCCAGCGAAGGAACGTGCAGAACAACTTGATGCTATTTTAACTTGCGTACATGATGGCATTTTAGCTGTAAATCATCATGGGAAAATTACGCAGTGTAATCCTGCAGCAGCCAGGATGCTCAGATTAACGACTTGGCAGATGCAGGGGCAACCCTTAGAAGCAAGTCTCTTTAAAACCCTATTAATACAAGAAACCCTGCAAACGGGCTGTCAGCACCATAACCGAGAAGTATTCATTGCCTCGGATCATGGTTATTGTGTTGTAAGTACAATTCCCCTACGCAATAATAGTGGTGAGGTGGTTGGCGTCATTGCCATGATTCGCGATACCCAAGATGTTAGAAATTTGATGCGCAGTATGACGACTTCCTTAACGATGACCTTTGCTGATATTCCTTTTGCTAGTTCTAGCATGGAGCAGGTTTTGGCCCAAGCGCGACGTTATGCTACTAGCGACTCTACAGTGCTCATACGAGGCGAGACGGGAACGGGAAAAGAATTGATTGCAAGAGCGCTGCATAGTGCATCAACAAGAGCAAATGCGGCCTTTGTGCCGATTAACTGCGCAGCGATTCCCGATACCTTGCTAGAGAGTGAATTGTTTGGTTATACGGAAGGGGCCTTTACTGGTGCTGTCAAAGGCGGTAAACCGGGTTTATTTGAATTAGCCAATGGTGGCACCTTATTTCTTGATGAAGTGGGAGAAGTATCTGCTCACCTGCAAGTCAAGCTCTTGCGGGTACTGCAAGAACAACGTGTGCGACGGGTAGGGAGCAACAAGGAAGTAGCAGTTAGTGTGCGTATTATTGCTGCCACCCATCGAAACTTAGAAAATATGGTAATTGATAAAACATTTAGAGAAGATTTATATTATCGTTTGAATGTCATTCCCTTGCTAGTGCCGCCCTTGCGGGAGCGTTTGCAAGATATTCGTTTATTAAGTGAACTGTTCTTGAAACATTTTGCCGATAGATTACAACGTGTGGTGTGTGGTTTTTCTCCTTTGGCTCTAGAACGCTTAGAGACGTATAATTGGCCAGGTAATGTACGAGAATTAAAGAATGTGATTGAACGGGCAGTAAACTTAGTAGATGGCCTGGAAATACAATCAGAACATATATTTTTAGGGCGATTATCCGGTTCAGCAATAGCGCCAACAGTGGTGCAATTTGAAACCTATCAAACCTTAGACGAGCGCCTAGGAGAAATGGAACGGGTTATTTTACAAGAGACAGCTCGTCGTTTTGGTTCTTCGAGACGCATGGGCGCAGTACTTGGTATGTCCCATACGGCAGTACTTAAAAAAATGCATAAATATGGCTTACCCTTATCTTAAGTGGAATGTTTTCGCACCAGTGGAATCGTTGGTGGAAACAAATGATTCCAAAAAGAAATAATGAATTCAAATAAAATGGGCATTCTATAATTGGTATGTTTCTTGCAATAGTGATACAGCAAACAGATATAATAGGATTTATGCAAGAAAAATAGGAGGTTTTACTATGATTATTGGCGTTGCAAAAGAAATTAAAAATAATGAAAACCGCGTTGGCTTAACGCCAGCTGGTGCAGAAGACTTGTGCAAAGCAGGACATAAAGTATTGATTGAGCAAAATGCTGGCCTAGGTAGCGGCTTTTCTGATGAGAGTTATGCTAAAGTGGGTGCGGTTATTGTTGCTGACAAAAAAGAATTATTTGATTCTGCTGAGATGATTATAAAAGTAAAAGAACCTTTAGCTGTAGAATATGATTTGTTTCATGAAGGACAGATTTTATTCACCTATTTGCATTTAGCGCCAGAACCAGCTTTGACCAAAGCTTTATTGGAGAAGAAGGTTATTGGTATTGCCTACGAAACGATAGTCGGACGCAACAATACATTGCCCCTACTATCGCCAATGAGTGAAGTTGCTGGCCGGATGGCAGTGCAAATCGGTGCCCAATTCTTAGAAAAGCCTTGGGGTGGTAAAGGTATACTGTTGGGTGGAGTGCCTGGGGTAGAGCCAGCACAAGTCGTAATTATTGGTGGGGGAATTGTAGGAACCAATGCTGCTAAAATGGCCGTTGGTATGGGAGCTCAAGTTGCTATTCTTGATAAATCAGCAGATCGCCTAGCTTATATTGATGATTTATTTAGTGGCAGAGTGGCAACGATTATGTCGAATAGTTATAATATTGGCAAGTGGGTAAAAAAAGCCGATCTCTTAATTGGGGCTGTATTAATTCCGGGAGCGAAAGCTCCTAAGTTGGTGAGCGAGGAAATGGTTAAGTCTATGGAAGCAGGTTCTGTCATTGTGGATGTGGCCATTGACCAAGGAGGGTCTATCGCGACGATTGATCGTGTTACCACCCATACGGATCCTACGTATACAAAGCATGGTATTGTACATTACTCCGTAGCCAATATGCCAGGAGCAGTAGCTCGTACTTCTACTTTTGCTTTAACCAATGCAACTTTGCCATATGCTCTACAAATTGCAAATAAAGGGTGGCAGCAAGCCCTTAAAGATGATCCAGGCTTGGCAAAAGGCCTTAATGTCTATAAAGGGCAAGTAACCTATAAAGCGGTAGCGGATGATCAAAACCTACCTTATACTGCAGTAACTGAAATAATAAAGTAGCATTTACATTTGACCAGAGCGGTCAATGTTACTAAAAAATAAGGATATAATTATTATAAAG
>JAPUES010000274.1 GCA_027492445.1 Sporomusaceae bacterium
TAATTTCTACTTCATAGCGGGAGGCACCTTGCACAGGTATCCACGCATATACAGGGTATAAGGGTGTCGGACGTTTTTGATCAAATTTTGAGGTAGGCTCTGGTTTAATAGGGTTCATAATCCCTGTTTTGAGAGAAACAGGTTGAGAAAAAGCTCCTATTGGTTCCTTATCCAAATTTAAAGGGCGAACCCGATAAAATAATTCCTCTAATTTTTCCTCTTTTAATAACGCTACATTGAGTTCCATCCCTGGTGTAAAAACACCCATAGTCCGATAAATGGTCAGCTCCTCAGCTGCTTGCTGACTACTCAGCAAAGGAACCTTTGCTACTTCCACTTCATATAAAACAGCATCTGCAGCGCTGTCCCATAATAATAACACTTTACCGTTTTGCGCAAATGCTACTCCTGTACTGTATACCAACGCTATAACCAGCACTATTATTTGTAATACTTTCAACCTTCTTCTCCTTACTATCGTATTTTGCCCAGTATACCACATCTATTGCTGAAAAATAAAGATTGCCACAAACCATTTATTTGTGGCAATCTTTGAGAAAACATCTTATTTATCTTCATAGGAACAGCAATAATCAACAACTGTCCGCACCTGTAGTTTGAAGCGTGAATTCGCGGGAACATGGAACACTTCTCCACCTTTAAAAGTCTGCCACTCACTTTTTCCTGGGAGTAACACTTCCATCTCACCTGCTAACATTTCCATATCTTCTGCCGCCTCGGTACCAAATTCATACTCGCCTGGCATCATAATTCCTAAGGTTTTTTTACTGCCATCAGCAAAAACTACCGTACGGCTAGTCACTTTCCCCTCAAAATATACATTGGCTTTTTTAATAATTGTTACCTTTTCAAATTGTTCCATCTTTTTTTCCTCCATTACATTTATATATTTTTTACAGTTCAAGTAAAGTATATTTTACTTGAGAAAGATTACTGTTCCTATCTATTTTAACTTTAGTTTTCCAAAAGCTTCTGCCATAGCCGAATTAAACGGTCCTTCCGTTGTTTTTTGTTGTTCTTTTAAATATTTTGCTACCTCGCCCTTAGAACTTTGGGAATGCTCTTTCTTTTTTCGTTCATTGAAAGCCGAAAGTTTTTCTCGATAACCACAGCTACAGACAAATAACTGATTATCTCCTTCACCCCGAAGTTCTAGTTTTTTATGACAAGTCGAGCAGCGAGCATTGGTCAATATGGAAATGTTTTTCTTATAACCGCATTCTCGGTCTTGGCACACAAACATTTTCCCTTTTTTCCCATTGACCTCTAGCATAAATTTCCCACACTCTGGGCACTTATTTCTTGTTAGATTATCATGTTTAAATTTATCTTGGCTGCTTTTTATATTAGTAACCAAGACTTTCGCATAATCCTTCATTTCATTAATAAAAGTATGTTTAGCAAGAGAACCTTTGGAAATATGAGCAAGTTTTTGCTCCCACTGGGCTGTTAGGGTTGGGGATTTTAATTCTTCCGGAACTAGCTCTAAGAGTTGCTTACCTTTAGCCGTGATAAAAATGTTTTTTCCGTTTTTTTCTATTACAAAACTATTAAACAACTTTTCAATCACATCGGCTCTAGTGGCAACGGTACCTAAGCCGCCTGTTTCACCAATGGTCTTTTTTAATGCTTCGCTTTCATTATTCATATATTTAACAGGGTTTTCCATGGCAGAAAGTAAGGTACCTTCATTAAAAGGGGCAGGCGGTTTCGTTTCCCCTGTTGTCCGAATGGCACTTTTGATACTTACTACATCCCCTTTATTAATACTTGGCAATAGTTGCTCGTCAATATCCTCTTTCCCATCTTCCTCATCGGCAATATGTCCATATATTTCTCGCCAGCCCTCGGCAATGACGCGCTTGCCTTTGGCAATAAAGATTTCCCCGCCGATTTTGACTTTTACTGTAGTTTGCTCATATTCAAAAGGGGGATAAAGGACTGCTAAAAAACGTTTTATCACTAAATCATAAATTTTTCGTTCCTTATCATTGAGTAAGCTTAAATTAGAGGGCTGTTCTGTAGGAATAATAGCATGGTGATCGGACACTTTATTATTATCCACAAAAGAACTATTCCCTTTAATCTGATTCCTTAAAATAGCCCCTGCTATTTTGCTATAAGGGCCAACACCACAAGCTTTCACTCGATCTTTTAAGGTGCTTACAATATCTGTCGAAATATATCTAGAATCCGTCCGGGGATAGGTTAGCACTTTATAGTTTTCATATAGTCTTTGCATAATAGAGGTGGTTTCCTTGGGGGAAAGACCAAATAGTTTGTTGCCATCTCTTTGTAGTTCCGTAAGGTCATATAAGGACGGGGAAAACTTTTTCTTATAGATTTTATCAACTTCAACAACTTCCCCTTGCTTGTTTTTTATGGAACACAGAATGTTATCACAGATGCTTTCTTCAAAGGTTCTCGTATTTTTCGTCTTACTATCTTGCCAAATCAGCCGTAAACCATCTTGCGTCGTGGCTGTAATACCATAAAATTCTTTTGGTTTAAAGTTCTTAATTTCCCCTTCACGGCTGGCAATAATCGCTAAGGTCGGTGTCTGCACTCTGCCACAGGAAAGTTGGGCATTGTATTTACAAGTCAGAGCTCTCGTTGCATTTATGCCGACTAGCCAATCTACCTCGGCGCGAGCAACGGCGGAAGCATATAAATTTTCATAATCCTTTCCGGGTTTTAGCTTGGAAAAACCTTCCTTAATAGCATTATCCGTCACCGAAGAAATCCATAATCGTTTAATAGGCTTACGCACCTGTGCTTTTTCAATAATCCAGCGAGCAACAAGCTCTCCTTCACGCCCGGCATCTGTAGCAATAATAATTTCTCCCACATCACTGCGCTTCATTTGCTCTTTGACAATACTAAATTGCTTGCTGCTTTGTTTAATAACTACTAGCTTGAGCTCCGATGGCAGCATCGGCAAATCTTCTAAGCGCCAAGCTTTATATTTTTCATCATAAATTTCTGGATCTGCTAAAGTCACTAAATGACCTAAGGCCCAGGTTACGATATATTTTGCTCCTTGGAAATAACCATTTCCTTTTTGGCTACATTGTAATACTCTTGCTAAATCTCTGCCTACAGAAGGTTTTTCGGCTAAAACTAATACTTTACTCATCTATTAAATCCTTTCGATAATAAGTTAAAATTCCTATTATAAATAGTAAGCACCATAATACTCCAATTATACCCTTATCATTCAGTATAAATCAAGTTTGAGCCTTTTTATCGTTAGAATAGCCCCTGAAGCCAGTAGGCCCCAGGGGCTAATCCTTGATGCTATTTCTGAAACTACAATATCGGACCTGCAGCAACAATTTCTAGTGGAATATCTTCGGAAAAGCGGGCAAAGTTTTCAATAAACAATTTGGCAAGTTCCCGGGCCTTATTATCATAGGCTACTTTATCCTGCCACATATTGCGGGGATTGAGTATCTTTGCCGAAACACAAGGACATTCCGTCGGTATATACACATTAAAAATTGGGTCAAGTTCGTAAGGAACCTCTCGAAGTTGCCCTTCCATCGCAGCTGTCACCATGGCTCGCGTATCGGCTAAGGCCATACGTCGCCCTACACCATAAGGCCCTCCTGACCAACCTGTATTAATAAGAAATACATTGGTCTCATGCTCTCTTAGTTTTTCACCTAAGAGTTTTGCGTAGACTAACGGCGACAAGGGTAAAAAAGGTTCCCCAAAGCAGGCTGAAAAAGTAGCTTGGGGCTGGGTTACCCCCCGTTCTGTGCCTGCCAATTTACTAGTGTAGCCCGACAAAAAATGATACATGGCTTGGTCTGTTGATAATTTTGCAATGGGGGGTAAAACACCAAAAGCATCAGCTGTTAAGAAAATAATCGTCCTTGGATGGCCAGCAATGCCAGGAATAAGGGCATTATGAATATAATCCACTGGATAGGCGGCTCGTGTATTTTCGGTAAGAGTTTCATCATCATAATTTATTTCTCGATTGACAGCATCCATGGTGACATTTTCTAAGACGGAACCAAAATGAATGGCATCCCAGATTTGTGGTTCTGTTTCATGGCTCAAGTGAATGCATTTTGCATAACAGCCACCCTCTACATTAAAGATACCTTCCTTACTCCACCCATGTTCGTCATCGCCAATCAGCTTACGTTTCGGATCCGCTGATAAGGTGGTTTTTCCCGTACCGCTTAGCCCAAAGAACAAGGTGGTATCATCCTTATTGCCCACATTGGCCGAGCAATGCATGGATAGAACATTTTTGTGAGGCAAAATATAGTTCATAATGGTGAAAATGGCTTTTTTCATTTCTCCAGCGTAATGAGTACCACCAATTAATACTACACGTTGTGTAAAATTGAGGAGAATAAAAGCTTCGGAATGAGTACCATCTCTTTCGGGAATGGCTTTAAATTCTGGCATACAAATGATTTCAAAGTCAGGTGTAAAGCTTTGCCCCACCTCCTCAAAGCGCAATAACAACTGATGGATAAATAAATTTTGCCAAGCAAATTCATTGACCACCCGAATTTTAATTTGATAGTTTGCATCCGCCCCTGCAAATCCATCAAAAATAAATATTTCTTTGTTCTGCATATACATTTTCATACGGTCATACAGCTGGATAAATTTATCTGCTGCAAAAGGTTTATTATTACCCCAAGATATTTCGTTATGTATTTCCAGTGCATCAACAATAAATTTATCATTGGGCGATCTACCTGTATATTTTCCTGTGGCTACACACAAAGCACCATTCCCCGCTAGTAAGCCTTCTTTGCGTTGTAGAGCAATTTCCACTAGTTCTGCTGTTGTTAAATTATGATGCAATACACCGTTTGTATAATGATTCTTCATAATCCTTCCCCCCTAGTTGCCTCCTAACATTACAGTTCGAATGGATTCTTATCCCCTATATATCTTTTCCCTAACAGTTTGTACTCTTATGCCTGTTATTATCCAAGTCTTTCTATCTTACCGCACCTGTCATATCTTGTGCCATTTAGAAAGAAATAAAGGAAACAAATGAATGCTTCCTTTATTTGTTTCTACAT
>JAPUES010000275.1 GCA_027492445.1 Sporomusaceae bacterium
TTGCGCCAGTAGCGCCGGTTGCGCCAGTAGCGCCGGTTGCGCCAGTAGCGCCAGTAGCGCCGGTTGCGCCAGTGGTTCCGGTCACGCCAGTAGCGCCAGTAGCACCAGTAGCGCCGGTTGCACCAGTGGCTCCGGTCACGCCAGTAGCACCAGTAGGACAGATTGGACATATGGGCGGTTGACAACATTCTCCTAGGGAACCAAAGGTAGTTGTAATAGTATTAATGCGGATTTCAGATTCAATAGCCTCGAGAGTGCTTTCCTGCGAGTTATTTACACCATCGTTACGGATGCTAGAGTGTTGGTTTATTATTAAGTTATCATTGGAAGACATAAAAAGATTGACCCTCCTTTTTATTGAATAGCATTACATAATATAATATGTAATCTTACTATTAGTGTGTGAATATATTTAACAAGCCCTCAAAGTACTTTCGGTTATATAAAACTGCGGAATGATCCGGTGCAAAAACAGCTGCTAGCTCGTTGTGCTTGTAGGCTAAATCATGTTTTCCTAGTTTGTCATAACATACACAGAGCTGAAGGTGGGGAAGCCATGTCCAGCAGGCATGATTAATCATGCCCCAACAATCTGCTGGTTTTTTAAGCCCGGTAGCAATTGTATACCAAAATATGGCCTGTTTTAGTTCGTTTTTTTGTAAATAATAAAAACCAAGGCGACAGCAAAGTTCAGCGCGGGGAGTATCATAATCAAAAGATTTATAAATAGATTCGAGATATTTTCCTTGATTATTTAAGGCTAAAAAACAATCGGCCAATTTGCCGCAGGCGGCAATGTTATCCTCAATCCACCCTTGTTTTGTGTCTAGAAATTGTTGATATACGCTTATGGCTTCTTCCCTTTTACCATGTTCCTGTAGTTCGTTAGCATAATAATAAAGATCTCGAGGGGAGAAAAATTCTCCTTTATCCATACGAGCAGTATAAATATGAAGATTTCGATCAGAGTCATGGGAAGCTGGGCAGTGGGTAATAGCGATATCACTATTCATGATAACGCCACCTACTTCTAAGTATTCATGTACAGCTCCAATCCATTTAAAATGATTGTTACGCTTCACTAAACGGTTGCGACGAAGACTTGATGTCAGTTGACCGCTTGCATCCCAAGCTAAATGATAATGCATGGTTACGGAATCAATGGAAGAGTCGAGAGTGTTTTTAAGCAGTAAGAATTTATCTCGGTCAGATTGTAAGATTACATCATCCGCATCAAGCCAAAGGATATAATTCTGTGTAGCTAAACCAAATGCGAAGTTGCGAGCCGCAGAGAAATCATTAATCCACAAGAAGTCATAGATTTTATTCGTATATTTCTTTGCAATTTCTTTCGTGCAATCCTTTGAACCTGTATCTACAACTATAATTTCATCAGCAATATCTTGGACTGAATCTAAACAACGAGCAATCACGTCTTCTTCGTTCTTTACAATCAGACACAAACTAATTGTTGTAATTTTTCTTTTCATTCAAGCACCTCGTTTTCCATATGGATTTTCTTTTTCTCCTTTACTCTCTCCTATCAGGATATGAAAAATAGCTGTTAAAAGTGATAAAATCTAAAGCAGTCTATAGATACCAACGGTTAAATCCTTAAAGTCTATTGCGTATCCTCATAAACTTGAAACTTTTCATTTTTCTCACATAGTATATCTTAGATTACAGTCTTATTTGATCCTTTATAAATAAGGAGTGTTAACTTGCATGAAATCTACTGAATTTGTAACGATTGCCATTCTTGCAAAAGAAAAGGCTCATGTTTTACCACTGTATCTTGACCTTATTGAGAAACAAACTTATCCAGCGTCTAAAATTAAGCTTTATATAAGAACAAATAATAATCGAGACCATACCGCACTGTTGCTGGAAGAGTGGATTGAAAAAGTAAGAGAACGATATTCAGAAATTCATTACGATTGTAGTGATGTTGAGGAACCTGTGCATGAATATAGCCCACATGAATGGAATTTTTTGCGGTTTCAAGTTTTGGCACGTTTGCGACAAGAGTCGGTAGAATGGGCAAAAAGAAAGAAAACTCACTATTTTGTAGTTGATTGTGATAACTTTATTGTCCCTGAAACACTTGAAATGCTTCTGAAGACTGGTTTGCCAGTCGTTGGGCCATTGCTACGCAATGGTGATGATTCCTTAAGCCAATACGCCAACTATCACTATATTACAGATGAAAATGGTTATTACAAACATTCACCATTGTACTCTGAGGTACTATATCAGAGAATTAAAGGATTAATTCAGGTAGAAGTGATTCACTGTACCTACCTAATTCGAAATGAAGTTTTAAAGTTTGTAAACTACTCCGATGGCAGCGGTCGTTATGAATATGTAATATTTAGTGATGTGTTACGCAAAAACGGTATACCTCAGTACATCGACAATCGGCATTTTTATGGGGAACTTACGTTTTGTAATACAATGGAAGAATTTAAAACAAAGAAACAAAATATCCTTGCTGATATAAACAACAGCTCGCCCCAGGGTATATTTGCGAAAATATACGATGAGAATTTATGAGATAATGGCTCAGGTTGGGGGTCTCATGAACTTAATACCAAAGGCTAGCGAGACTTTTTACAGAGTTTTTTAAAAGAAAAGGGCATCATTTCCTGAAAGGACAGAGCAAAACAAATGCTGTTTACCTTTATTGCCAAGGTGAAAAAATAAACTCAATTTAATTGAAAAGGATAGGCACTATTTACTGAAAAGAGCATATCTTATAGTACGAATTAATAGGATACACTTATCAGTAATCTTACTAAAGGAGGTTAGTATTGTGGAGATAGAAAAAATTTTAGGTGGAGAACATTTAGCATATTACAGTCAAGAGAGTGAACAAAAAATTTATGTACTGCCTGAGGAGGTTGATGTAACTCAACTCTTAGGTGACGTTGGGATGCTGCACACTGGAGAAATCAAGCAAAGCCAAATGTGGCGTAAAACGGATAGTGGGATTAATAATCAAGACCAACATGCAATAATAGAGGCCATGGATAAGAGAATAAAGAGATTGGAGTTTTTATTAGAGAAAGCAACTAGGCAAAATTATAAAGACGTTGATTTGGAAGTTAAATAAGAAGCAGACCAATAGGCCTGCTCTTATTTTTATATGGGGATCAAGTGCAGGCAAGTGGACTGCATTCGCCAATCGTATGGGAATGATTGAAGATATCTGGAATTGTGAAAGAAACAAAACCTTGATTTCTTTGTGCTTCCGTTAAATCATATGGACGAATGCCTGTTATCCATAGATTTTCATGCTTCCAAAGTTTATCAATGATTTTACCGCTAATGGTTATTTGGGCAGTGCCTGTGGTGCCGATTGGAACTGCTTGTGCCCTGAGCTGGATGACTAGACAGGAACCATCGATTTCAGTTAATGCATTTTGTAAGTCACTACCAGTAACTAAAGTTGTACAGTCAGGAAAACGATAGAAAGTATCAAAAGCTACGTTAACTCCTAAAGGAATGAGAATGTTACCGCTATTAATTGTTGAAGCAAGAATTAGTAGTTGGAGCTGTACATTTATAACTTGGCAAGTTGTAGAATCTAAGGACTCTTGCGCACATAAAACAAAGACTCTAGGCTGTACCGTTGTATCAATAATTGGTAATGTGATACCTGCTCCAAGGCGGCATGGTCCAATCGGCGGATAGCTAAAACATTGGGTGAACTCACAGGTACCACCAGCTAAAGCAATCAGGCGCACTTCTTCGACACAAATATCATGGCAAGTGCAGGTTGGTATAGTGGCAGGAGGGCAGGTGATGCCGAAATTAGCAGCACAGGCTGTGCTAGGAACTATACACTCCGTACATTGGCGTACTTGATTGGTACAAAAATCAGGAATTTCAAAGGTTTCAGAGCTTATCATAATAAAATCCTCCTTTTATCGTTAGGGACTTTTTGTAACCGTATAGATATTGAATTGATAAAAGCACCACTCCTTTATTAAATAAGGGCTATTTTCAGTTGTCATATGAAGTTTCTATGTTCATAATACATAATATGTTTTTACCTGCAAGATGTGCTATCCTACATAAAAAATGTGATAAGAATAGAACATAAGGGGAGTATTCTTGTTAATTCGTGGTATGAGGGTGCAATGGTTTACATAACGTTGAATTGAAGATGATTTCCTTGTTAATCTGTCATATGACTTGCTAAGGGCGGAATTAGCAGTGTGCAAAAGTAACTAATAATCAATATAATAAGAAGGGTCAAACCTATTTAAAATGCTTTTTAAGGGGGATAACTATCATAAAATCACAAAAATTATTATTAGTAGCATTAACAGCAGTGCTGATTGGCACATCGACCGCACCTGTAGCTGCCGCGAATACTGTAACTTTCAGTAGTGGTGGTTCTAACCAGATTTATTTTAGATACAAACCAATTGTAATACAACCGATACCTAAACCAGTGCCAGCACCAGCACCGACAACGACACCAACCCCTGCACCAATTCCAGCTCCGGCTCCAACAACAATCCCAAGTGGTATGCCTTCAGCACTTACAGCGATGGAACAACAAATGGTCAATTTAGTGAACCAAGAACGAGTAAATCAAGGCTTGAAGCCGCTTGAAGTGGACATGCGTTTAGTGAAAGCAGCTAGATTAAAAAGCCAGGATATGATTGACAAGAATTATACCAGCCATATTTCGCCTACCTATGGTTCACCTTTTGATATGCTTAAATCAATGGGAATTACCTATAAGACAGCAGGTGAAAATATTGCAGGGGCGGGTACCGTAGAACGCGCTCATACCAATTTAATGAACTCTTCAGGTCACAGGGCTAATATCCTTTATACTGGCTATACCAAAATAGGTATTGGTATTGTACAAGGTGGTCCTTATGGTTTGATGATAACACAACTCTTTATGGGGTAATAAAAATAGGAGTAGAGCAGCATCGAAGATGTAGCTTTACTCCTGTTTTTTATTGCCACCTTTCATGAATAAAAGTATAGCACTTTGTGGTAAAATAGAAGTATCTTATGATAAGGGGAAAGGCAATGGGATACTTTT
>JAPUES010000276.1 GCA_027492445.1 Sporomusaceae bacterium
TTCCTATCAAATCAATTGCTTATTACATATGGTTATATTCTCTTTCTCTCTGCAATATATATATTACAGATCGCCTGGGGTGAGGAGGAGATTATCCTATGTTCAATTTTGGCGGAGGCAGGCACTATCGTTCCCGCTTACTGGCATACTTTATGGCCTTTGGTGCAGTTTTTATCACGATTGCTATGGTTCAATATCCCAAAGAAGCTTTTGATGCAGCCATTATGGGCTTAAATCTATGGTGGAATGTGGTTTTCCCTTCCTTACTACCTTTCTTTATATTATCGGAAATCCTCATGGGACTTGGTGTAGTCCATTTTATTGGTGTTTTATTAGAACCTTTAATGCGGCCTCTTTTTAATGTGCCAGGGATTGGAGCCTTTGCCATGTCTATGGGACTCGCATCAGGCTATCCCATGGACGCCGTCATCACCTGTAAATTTCGCAAAAGTCAATTATGCACAGCTGTCGAAGCCGAACGACTCTTATCCTTTACCAACACTGCCGATCCTTTATTTATGTTTGGCGCAGTCGCCGTAGGGATGTTTGGCATGCCTGAACTAGGCGCAACCATTGCCTTAGCTCATTATTTTTCAAGTTTTTTGGTGGGAATCATTTTTCGCTATCACGGACGCAAGCGGGATAGTTATCAAAATGATAACCAAACTAAGAATCATAATATTTTACGTAGAGCGTTACGTGCCCTTTATCAGGCAAAGCAAGAGGATCATCGGTCCATAGGACAGCTACTTGGGGATTCTGTAAAAAACTCCATGAATACTATTTTATTAATTGGCGGTTTTATTATACTGTTTTCCGTGTTCTTGCAAATTTTATCCGTCGTAGGGATTACTACTCTTTTATCCGGTACCTTTGCTGGGTTGCTGACACTTATCGGCTTTTCTACCAATCTTGCTCCTGCTTTGGTTAGCGGACTTTTTGAAATTGATTTAGGCGCTTTACTAGCCAGTCAAGCCGACGCACCCCTCATTGAAAAGGCAGCAATCGCAAGCGCAATCATAGCTTGGAGTGGCCTTTCCGTCCATGGCCAAGTTGCGAGTATTGTCATTGAATCTGGAATAAGAATGCTTCCTTACATGGTCGCTAGATTTTTACATGCTGTACTGGCAGCGGTAATCACAATGTTCTTAATGATTGACCCCGCCCACAGCATCATTAAATTGTTTACCATTCCTGTCATGTTGACACCGAATAATTCCAACGCCTTGGTAACGTTACTTACTAGAATCGAGCAAGTTGGATATCAATTTTTATTGCTATTAAGTATTATGGTCGCTTTGTCAATTGCTATACATATCATTAAAGAACTACATCATTACATAATAAAAGAATCCAAATAATAAAATACTTGCATTCTCTAAAGTATATCCTGGCCGTAAGTAATAAAAAAAGAGCAACTGCTCTTTTTTTATTAGGAAGGGTAGATAATACCACCCCTTATTTACTTCCTTTTGATTGATTTAGTTCACTATGACCTTGGTGAACAACTTCTAAGGTTCTAGCTAGTTGCGCCTCAAGATGCTTAAATACATTATCCGCATACGCCATAGCATCATTGCGTAAATTGCCTGCTTCTTTGTTCGCAAGAAGAACAATCTCGTTACTTTGTTCTTGGGCTTGTTTTGCAATGGTACTTTCATCTACTAATTTGATAGCATGCTGTTTTGCTTGATCAACTAGTCTTTGTGCCTCTTCTTGGGCCTTTTCTAGTATTCGTTGTTTTTCAGCCACAATATGGCTAGCTTCTGTTATTTGACTAGGCAGTTTTTCTCGTAGTTCATCTAGCAATCGAATGGCATCATCTTCTTCAATCACTCGTTTGTTTGTAAAAGGCACGCGGGAAGCATCAATTAACAGACTTTCTAATTCATCTAAAATTCCTTCAATTGTCATACTCATCTCTCCCAACTTGGTATTACTTTATTATAGTTCCCACCTGAGAATATCTTTTAATTAGATGGATTCATAACCCTTTTCATTTGGCTCATTCTATCTTCTACACAGGCAGGCACTAACCCTGTAATAGGTCCACCGAAATTAGCTAATTCTTTAATACCGCTCGAGCTTACAAAAGAGTATTCACTGCTTGTCATAATGAAAACCGTTTCCATTGCTGGACTTATTTTTTTTATTAGCAAGGCTCGTTGGAACTCCGCTTCAAAATCACTAAGAGCACGTAAGCCGCGGACAATGATATTAGAATTTTGTTGTTTAGCATACTCCGTTAGTAGTCCTGAAAAAGAATCAATGCGAACATTAGGAATATGTTGGGTTGCAGCAGTTAGTAGTTCGACCCGTTCTTCCATGGAAAAAAGTGGTTTTTTGTTAGGATTGTGAAAAACAGCAACAATAATAATATCAAAAAGTTTACTAGCTCGTTCAAAAATATCAATATGGCCATTGGTAACAGGATCAAAGCTTCCAGGACAAATAGCAACGCGCATTAGTTACCCCCTTGCTTGGTTTTGTATAATAAAAAACTAATTAATGTTGTTCCATATTTTTCTGTACGTCTGAGTTGCAAATTTTCCCACTCATCAGTAATTTTTTCATCTCGGGAGTGTTCGATTACAACAACACCTTGTGGCGCAATAATTGGATAACTATTAAGTTTTTCGAGTATACCTTGTATAAATCCTCTTTTATAAGGCGGATCACAAAATATTAAATCAAAAGTCCGTCCTTTGTGACTAAATAATTCTAAGGAGCGGTAGACATCATTTTTATAAATTTCTGTCCGTTCAAATAACTTTGTGTGATGAGCATTTTCGGTAATTACAGCAATGCTTTCTTTGCTGCTATCAACAAAAACCCCTGTTTTTGCACCGCGACTTAAGGCTTCTAAACCTAAATTGCCAGTACCTGCAAAAATATCTAGCACACAGGCATCCACCACAATATCACCAAGTATATTAAACACAGATTCCTTAACTCGGTCAGCAGTTGGCCTAGTGTCAAGACCTGATGGCGCTTTTAACTTTATACCTTTTGCACAGCCTGTTATTATTCTCATATTCATTCCCCTATAAGTACATGCTATATTTTAACATATTAAATAGTATACTACATATTATTTACTACACAACAGTTAATTTTTTTAAAAAACTTCAGTTTTTTGTAAAAAAGTCTTGAATATCATGAAATATCATAGTATCCTTTACTTTTCAACCTAATATACTTAGAACTATATATTTAAAATTCCCTGCAACGAGGTGCTTATGTCTAAGTTTTTTCAGCTTGCTATCTTTCTTTTTATTCTGACAATCACATTACTATTTATGCATTTTCAAAAAGAATATCATACCACAGGAATTACTAATCTCTTCCCTAGGCAACCGTGGCTTACCGTTCTTTTAGTCCCCCTTGACAGCCGACCACCGTGTACACAATTTGTTGAAGAGTTAGCTCGGATTGCGGGTATTAAGCTTCTTATGCCTGAACCTGAAATTCTAGATGAGTATAATAATCCTGCAAATAAAGAAGCCTTACGAAAGTGGCTACAGGAAACAAGTCCCCAGGCAGATGCGGGGATTATTTCCGTGGATATGTTAATTCACGGCAGTCTAGTTGCATCCCGTTTATCCTTGGGCACTATCAAAGATAGTGAGGATGTGATTGCCTTACTAACAAAAATCCATAAAGAAAATCCGCGCTTAAAACTGTATGCTTTTACCATCATTCCACGGCTGCTGATTGCTGATAGTCAAGAAAATGCTGCCTTTCAAAAAAGCATGTTACAATATTCTGTACTAAAAGATCAGGTTTCTACCTTTGGAAATCTCCAAGATACGAAAAAACTAGCTGCCCTAGAGGAACAAATCCCTGTTAAAATTATCAATCATTATCGAAGCATCTACGAACAAAACACCAAGCTAAATGTTGCTTTAATGAATATGGTGGAAGCCAATATGCTAAGTGGTCTTATTATTGGACAAGATGACGGTCAACCCTTTGGCATACCAAATATGAATAAGCAAAGAATGCAGCATCTATTGGAGCAAAAGCCGGCGTTAGCCAATAAAGTTTTTATTACCCGTGGTACGGACGAAGTTGCTTTAACCTTACTTGGACATATTGGACTGACCTTTTCTCAGTATCAGCCACGTATCTTTGTAGCCTATTCCACTCTAGAAGCTCCACAGATTACCATGCCTTTCATGCCGAATACAGTGGCGAAAACAGTACAAGAAAAAATCAGCATTGCTGGCGCCCTACAGGTGGATCGGCCTGAAGAAGCGGATTATATTCTTTATGTACATGTTGGCACAAAAAAGGCCAAAGCTTCCTTAGTAGCTACAGCCCAAGAAGTAGAAACCTTACTAGATGAAGGTTATAAAGTAGCATTAGTAGATTTAACAGAGAACTTTCAAGTATCAGAAAGCCTATTGCCCTTTTTAATTAAAAGAAATGGCAATGTTTCACGACTAATTGCCTACGCGGGCTGGAATACAACGAGCAATTCCATTGGCACTGCCGTTACCCAAGCTAGTCTATTTATGCGTTCTCTTGCCTCCTGCCAAGGGAATACGACAGAACTCTTGCCCTTATACCAAGAAAATATAGAGTTTTTAACGGCCCGCTTTTTAGATGATTTATTCTTTCAAAAAGAGATTAACCCTACTATTAATAAAGAACTACGAAGCTTACACATTGATCCTTATCAATTGCGCTCTCATTATTATCAGACCAATGATAAAATTCAAAAGTTAATGTATAGTAAGGCACGCTGGCTATTACGAGAAGCATTATATAACCATACCATCCCTATTGAAACGAATGAAGGAAGACAAGAAATTATGATAACCAATTTAGATATTAAAACCCACCTTCCTTGGCAACGCACCTTTGAAATTCGGTTACAACCAACAGTGTTCTTACGAGTTGTAACTGAGTAACATGATTTTTACCTATTTTTAAAAAAAAAAATTGACAAACCATTACAATGAGCATATAATATATAAATGTGAGACGGGGCGTGGCTCAGCTTGGTAGAGCACCTGGCTTGGGACCAGGGGGTCGCAGG
>JAPUES010000277.1 GCA_027492445.1 Sporomusaceae bacterium
GAGCTCAACCAAGACCAAAAAGATTATTCTTTTGCCATGGCATTATTAGCTCATAAAGATTATGTGCGGGCTTGTAAAGCTTTTACGAAGGTATTAGTCGCGAATCCTACTCATTATGATTCTTTGATACAACGAGGCCTTATCTACCTTAGACTAGACCAACCAGAAGATGCCTTGCAAGATTTCTCTATAGCCATTGAGGAAGAACCGGATAATCCAGTTGCTTATCTTCATCGCGGCAGATGCTATCATCGTTATTATCGCCTAAAGAGTAAGTCCTTAGAAGATTACTCTGCAGCCATTGCATTGGCACCTGAAGATGTGACAGGGTATCTTTGGCGGGGTGAATTATATGATAATGTAGCATTGTCGGAAGAAAAACAAGCTCTTGAAGAAAAAGATGATGCGAGATATGCCCATGTTTCTGAAGAGTTTCTGGCGGCTATTGCTGACTATAGTCAGGTAATCCGATTGGAACCTGGCCATGATGTTGCTTATGTAAATAGAGGTCTTGCCTATGCAAGGAAGGCGCGAGTTAATCAAAAGAGGGACTTTATTGTAAATGCCATTGCTGATTTTGAAAAAGCCATGAGTTTGAACTGGGAGCATGGTTATTTATTTAAACAACAGGATGAAATGAAAGAATTATTAGAGCCTGCCAGTCAATCCGAAGGGGAAGCTAGTACCGAAATAGGTGCGCCCCAATAAAAAACAATCGTAAACATAACCTTTTAGGTATGTTTACGATTGTTTTTTTATCTAAAATTGTTTTTATAAATCATGAGGAAATAAACAAAGAATAGATTTTTCCAAAAAATTCAAAAAGATTTGATGCATTAAACTTTGCAATAAAAGTAATAATAAGGAAAATGGATATAAGGAAGTACCGAAAACTAACAGGCGTGTATAGTCCCTATTTATTTAAATAGAAGGTGAAAAGATTGTCCAACAATAAACAACAAGACAAAGCCGCCATACAGAAGCAATATCAGGATTTTGCTAGTGCTAGGGAACCCAAACGACCAATAGCATTAAATTGTATCCGAGCTTTTATTGGAGGAGGAATTATTTGTACAATAGGGCAAGGAATACAGTGGTTTTTTATAAATTATTTTAACTTTGATGAAAAGACGGCAGGAGATCCGACCGTTGCAGTGCTCATTATGATTTCAGTGCTGCTTACAAGCCTTGGAGTATACGATCATATTGCCCAATGGGCTGGTGCAGGAAGTGCAGTTCCCGTTACAGGCTTTGCCAATACCATCGCATCTGCGTCTCTTGACAACAAAAGTGAAGGTTTTGTACTAGGAGTCGGGGGAAATATGTTCAAAATTGCAGGACCAGTCATTGTCTTTGGCGTATTTTCTGCTTTCGTAGTCGCCATAATAAAGGTAATCATTACGTCGATAGGTGGAATGTAAATGTTACAAGGGAATCAAACCTGGGTTTTTAAGTCCAAGCCAGTAATTATTGGATCTTCTGCCATTGGCGGACCTTTTGAAGCACAGGGTAATTTGGCGGAGGATTTTGATATACTTCATAATGATATTTGGCTTGGTCAAGATAGTTATGAACAAGCGGAACAAAAAATTTTGGAGGAAGCTTGTGAAACTGCCATAAAAAAAGCTGGTCTCCAAAAGGAAGATATTCAATTTTTTCTCAGCGGTGATTTAATTAATCAAATTATGCCCAGCAGCTTTACAGCACGCAATCTTGCTATTCCGTATTTGGGGATTTATGGTGCCTGCTCTAGTTCGATGGAGGGCATTTCCTTAGCCTCTTTAATGATTGATAGTGGCTTTGCGCAGCGGGCGCTTGTTGGGACCTCTAGTCATAATGCTGCTTGTGAAAAACAGTATCGCTATCCTACGGAATATGGCGCACAAAAACCACCTACAGCTCAGTGGACGGTTACAGGAGCAGGTGCTGCCGTTATTGCCAAAGAAGGGCAAGGACCCCGGATTGTTGCCTCGACAGTGGGACGAGTAATCGATATGGGGTTATCAGATCCTTTTAATATGGGAGCTGCTATGGCGCCAGCTGCCGTTGATACTATCGAAGCCCATTTTCGGGATTTGAATCTAACGCCAGCATATTATGATTTAATTGCGACAGGAGATTTAGGCAGGGTAGGGCACCGCATTGCTGCGGACTTACTGACACAGCATGGCCTTGAAATTCCTATAGAAAAATTGACGGACTGTGGTATTTTAATGTACAAGGAGAATCAACCTGTCTTTGCCGGTGGTAGCGGCTGTGCCTGTGTTGCCACCACTACCTTTGGACATTTTCTAAACCGTATGCAAACAGGGGAACTAAAACGGATTTTAGTTATTGCTACAGGAGCTTTACTTTCACCTATGTCCTATCAACAAAAAGAAACGATACCTTGTATTGCTTATGCCATATCAATAGAAAGGTAGAACAGGAGGAAAACCCTTGGAGAAATTTATGTTAGCATTTATCATTGGCGGATTGATATGTGTAATTGGACAACTCCTTATGGATGGTCTTAAACTAACTCCTGCCCATACAATGGTTACATTGGTAGTGTCAGGTGCTATTTTAGGCGGACTTGGATTGTATGACGATTTAATTGCTTTTGCAGGTGCTGGAGCATCGGTTCCTATTAGTAACTTTGGCAATCAATTAGTAAAGGGTGCTTTGCAAGAAGCAGAAAAGACCGGCCTTGTTGGTGTATTAACGGGTATTTTTAAGATTACTAGCGCAGGCATTTCAGCTGCCATTATATTTGGGTTTTTAGCATCCATACTATGCAAGCCCAAAGGATGATGCTTCTTACGTTCTATGGAAACAATAAATTTTAATTTTTTCGAGGAGGAATTTGTTTTGCTGCTAATTCTTCTGCATAGATATCAGCGGCATCCCTGCTTGGCGGTAAATGAAAAGCAGCTTCCATGATTTTACGTGCAATAGGGGCTGCTGAGTCAGAGCCGTAACCACCTTGCTCGATGATTACCGCAATCGCTATGGTGGGATTATCATATGGGCCATATGCTACAAACCAGCCATGATCATCTCCATGTGGATTTTCGGCAGTACTGGTTTTTCCTGCAATAGGGATAGGAAAGCCTTCAAAGATATAGCCAGCAGTACCTGCTGGGGTAACAACATCACGAAGGCCTGTACGAATGGCTTCTAATGTTTTGGGTGACATAGGTATCGTACCCAACTCTTCGGGTGTAAAGGTTTGGATAACCTCGCCGCTAGTTGGTGAAATCATTTTACTGACAAGGTATGGGCGAAAACGATGACCTCCATTGGCAACCATACTTATTACAGTAGCCATTTGAATGGGAGTAGTTAATTGGAAACCTTGACCAATGGATGCATCAAAAGTTTCGGATAAAAACCAGTCCTCATCATAGACCTTTTTTTTATAACGCTGATTGGCAACTAACCCCTCATCTTCATGGGGTAAGTTGATACCAGTAGGTGCACCTAAACCAAATTTACGAGCCCATTGTTCTAAGGTATCGATACCTAAGCGATTTCCCAATTCGTAGAAATAGACATTGTCGGACTTGGCAAGAGCCACTTTAAAATCAATCCAGCCTAAAGCAGCATTATGGGCATTGCCTTTACTAGGTACGAGCCAATGCCTGCCAGCATCAAAAATTTTTTCTTCTGGGGTTACCTTTCCTGTTTCCAAAGCGGCAGTACCAGTAACGATTTTAAAACTAGAGCCAGGAGGATACTCGGCATTGATGGTTCTATTTTGCAAAGGATTATTAGGATTATCGTTAATTTCTTTCCAGTCCTTGGTTGAAATACCGCCATTAAACTTATTAGGGTCAAATGTAGGACGACTGACAATTGCAAGAATTTCTCCCGTTTGCGGGTTCATAACGACCGCCGCCCCAGCTTTGGCCTCTGGATTACCTAATTTGTCTTGTAGATAGCGCAACCGTTCATCCATAGCTTTTTCCGCAGCTTTTTGGATGGCGGCATCAATGGTCAAAATAAGGTCGTTTCCAGCAATTGGTTGCTTTTTACCCAGCATTTGTACTGGTTTACCGGAAACATTTACCTCGATTTGAGCTCCGCCATCCGTGCCGCGCAGTTCTTTATCCCAAATCTGCTCTAATCCGCTTTTGCCGACAATATCTCCCGATTTATAACCCGTTGTTGTTTTTCTCTCAAGTTCAGAATCGCTAACTTCGCCAACGTAACCAATAGTATGGTCCCCAAGCTCATTATTAATATATCTGCGTACTGCTTGCACCTAAATGACGACACCAGGCAAATCTTCTCGACGTTCTTCTATTTTTGTTATAATCTCAGGTCCCACATCGGATTTTATTGTAGTTGGCTGAAGAGGATTACCCTGTTGCTTAATTTTAGCTTGTATATCAACGGGGTTCATACCCAGCAGCCCAGCTAGCTTCGTAATGACATCATTCGGAATAGGCCCGTTAATTGGTACTAAGGAAATGGAAAATCCAGGACGATTGTTCACTAAAGGTACTCCAGTGCGATCATAAAAAGTCCCACGCGGGGCTGTAATCGGTAATAATCGAATTCGGTTATTCTCAGCTTGCCGTTTGAAGTCCTCGCCATGAGCAACCTGTAACCAGACTAACCTAACTACAAGAACTGTAAACACTAGAATAATAATCATTATTAATATATTGATACGAGGGTTAGTCGGTTTTCCAGTCACAAGTAACATCCTTTCTATGAAGTAGGTTTCTAAAAATACCATTTCAAGTTTACATAAAAATACATAGTGTTAGTCTATCAAAAGATATGATTAATTTCAATGCAACAAATTTTAGCAAAAGTCACAAAGAAAATAACATTAAATAATATAAATCCTGCAAAGTTCATAAACCTTGCAGGATTTTGTGTTTTGATGGTAAATTTATTGTTATAACAGTCATGCATAGGGTAGGAACCAATCCATCATCTAGTATAGAACCAGTGAGGGGGTACGTGAGATGCGACGCATATTATTAGATAACATAAAATCTGAGATGTATCTATCTAAACCACTTATTGCACCAGATGGCACGAT
>JAPUES010000278.1 GCA_027492445.1 Sporomusaceae bacterium
AAAAAAATTTGGAGGTGTACTTTTTTTTGACAAAAATACAAACTAAACTTCAGATTATCCCCTTAGGAGGGCTTGGGGAAATCGGAAAAAATATGACCGTCATTCGTTTCGGTGATGATATTATTGTTATTGATTCTGGTCTTATGTTCCCAGAAGATGATATGTTAGGTATTGATTTAGTAATTCCAGATATCTCTTATTTGCTAGATAATCGGGATTTAGTAAGAGCCATTGTCCTTACCCACGGTCATGAAGACCATATCGGTGCCTTACCTTACGTGTTAAAACAGCTGGATGTTCCTGTTTATGGTACGCGATTAACCCTCGGCATCCTAGATGGTAAATTAAAAGAACATAATGTCCCCACCACGAATTTAGTACCGGTACAAGCAGGGGATGAAGTTCAAATTGGACCTTTTGCCGTTGGGTTTATTCATGTTAGCCACAGCATTGCGGATGCGGTAGCACTATCCGTTAAAACGCCAATTGGTACCATCGTACATACTGGTGATTTTAAATTTGACCAAACACCTGTGGATGGCAAAGTCACAGATTTTCATAAATTTGCAGAACTTGGTGATCAAGGCGTCTTAGTACTCTTGGCTGATAGTACTAATGCGGAACATGCTGGTTATACCATGAGCGAAAAATCAGTGGGCGTCACTTTTGATGAAGCCTTTGGCAATGCTCGCGGACGTATCATAATTGCTAGTTTTTCTTCTAATATACATCGTGTCCAACAGGCCATTGATACCGCCTGTAAATACAAACGTAAAGTAGCCGTTTTAGGTCGCAGCATGATTAATGTCGTTACCATCGCATCAGAACTTGGTTATCTTACCATACCTGAAGGGGTATTAATTGATATTGACGAACTGAAGAATTATCCTCCTGCTGGTACTGTTATCATTACTACAGGCAGCCAAGGAGAACCAATGTCCGCCTTAACGAGAATGGCCATGTCCGATCATCGTAAAGTTGACATTACACCAAATGATACTATTATTATCTCGGCTACTCCCATTCCAGGTAATGAAAAGCTCGTATCCCGTACCATTGATTATCTCTTGCGCCAAGGGGCAGAGGTCATTTATGAAAAAGCATCTGGCATCCATGTTTCGGGACATGCTAGCCAAGAAGAATTAAAACTCATGCATAATTTGATTCGGCCGAAATTTTTCATACCTGTACATGGGGAATTCCGTCACTTAGTAAAGCATTCTAAAATTGCCCAAGAACTTGGCATGAAAAAAGATCATATCTTTATCGCTGAAAATGGTCATATTATCGAATTCACGCCGGAAAAAGGCGCGATTGCTGGAAAAGTCACAGCAGGTATTATTTTAGTAGATGGTCTAGGTGTGGGCGATGTTGGCAATATTGTACTACGTGATCGCCGGCAACTTTCCCAGGAGGGCATACTTATTGTTGTGATGACAATGGAAAAGCAAAGCGGTTCCTTGTTGGCTGGACCTGATATTGTATCTCGCGGCTTTGTATACGTACGAGAATCAGAACAGTTAATGGATGAAGCGAAAAACAAAGTACGGCAAACCTTAGAAAAGTGTGAGCTTAATAGCATTACAGAATGGGCTACGATAAAATCTAGCGTCCGTGATACATTAGGTAAATATTTATATGAAAAAACACGCCGTCGTCCAATGATATTACCGATTATTATGGAAGTATAAGTAACAAAACTTGGTTATTATCCGTCTTGTAGACGAGATACTAACCAAGTTTTTTCCTTCTTGCCTGCTTACAGTTATATAACGTTATTTTCAAAAGAAGAGCAGTATTAAATTTGCTAGAATGTTAATACTATCTATAAAGAAAAGACCAATATACTGGAGGTAATAAAATGCTCGTTAATGATAATCCAGTGGTAGAACCCCCTGGAACCATTCCTCAAACGCCTACTGAACCACCACTACACCACGAACCTTCTAAAAAAGTGATTAAAGCTAAAAAAGTTGATGCCATAGAAAACATCCATGAACTAGGCACTACTGAGGTACCAACTGCCAAAAGTAATATCCACGTCATGACGATTATCGGGCAAGTGGAAGGACATATGATCTTACCTCCTCAAAATAAAACAACGAAATATGAGCATATTATGCCTCAATTAGTAGCCATAGAGCAAAGCTCGGAAATTGAAGGATTATTATTACTCTTAAATACAGTTGGCGGTGATGTGGAGGCCGGGCTTGCCATTGCAGAAATGATTGCTAGCATGTCCAAACCTTCTGTTTCCATAGTATTAGGTGGCGGCCATAGCATCGGTGTCCCAATTGCCGTGTCAGCAACCTATTCCTTTATCGTAGAAAGTGCGACCATGACCATTCATCCCATTCGCCTTACAGGCTTAGTGATTGGTGCTCCTAGTTCTTTTGATTATTTAGAAAAAATGCAAGATCGAGTTAATAAATTTGTTGCCGATCATTCTACAATCTCCGAGGAAAAGTGGAAAGAATTATTATTTAAAATGGGGCAATTATCCCGTGATATTGGTACTTCCGTTGTCGGCAGAGATGCTGTTCGCTATGGACTCATTAATGAGATTGGGGGATTATCCCAGGCCCAGCATAAACTAAATGAATTAATTAAACTAAATAAGGAAACAAAGGGGTTAAAACAATGATTTTGTGGAGTATAATACCGCCAGAAATGATTTGGACGAATGTGAATCCCTCTTCTCCTTATGAAGAAATAGAGTATAATGGTATGAAATGCTTAGTTGAAAAAACAAGTCCTACCCAGTATCGGGTAATAAGATTGTTAACCACCAATCCTACGGATTACTTATCTACTGAATTAGAGCCAGGTAAATTATTAACTTATGACCCTCGACAAGAGGAACATAAGTTAATCGTAAGCTGATGCACTCTACACTAAAAATAAGACCGTCACAAGCTATTTTCTAAACTTGACGGTCTTTTCTTTATACAATATTATTTATATATAAAGTAAATAATATTGTATAAAGAAAACATTGTAATTTTTTATATAAAAATACAGGAATTTAGTTTATCATGTAGAATAAAGTTAATTTAATTATATTGTTAAAAATCATATTTCTATTTTATTGAATATCCTGGACATCGAAAACTTGGCTTGCGCCAAACCTTATTTGACCTTGCTTGGAATCTAGAAAGTATCATACTTTCTAGTTCCGCAAAAAAATTCCTAAGGAAAATATTAGTACTGGTTTTTACTAATGTTGGTGAATAAAAATTGCATAAACGGATTATAATTGAAGAAGCACAAAAATTATCCAATCCACTCTATATTGATATGCGCTCTCCTGCAGAGTTTTCCATAGGACATATTCATAACGCCATCAATATCCCTTTGTTTTCCGATGAAGAACGAGCAGAAGTGGGTACCCTTTATAAAAAGGTTGGTGTGGAGCAAGCTACAGAACTTGGATTAGCCATTGCTTCCAAAAAACTATCTGAGATTGTAGCAGCAATTAAGACTTTATCTAAAACAGGGCGTCCCGTGATTGTTTATTGTTGGCGAGGAGGTATGCGCTCAACTTCCATTGTTACCATACTCAATCTCTTGGGGATTGGGGTTTCTCAACTGATAGGTGGGTATAAGGCGTATCGACGCTTTATTTTAGACAGCCTGCTGACGTATAAGATTGATTCTAAAATCATCCTACTATGCGGTTCTACTGGTGTAGGCAAAACAAGAATATTAGAATTATTAGAAGAAAAAAACATTCCTGTTATTAACTTAGAAAAGTTAGCAAATCACCGAGGATCGGTCTTTGGACAGGTTGGCCTTGGTAAAGCTGTAACGGCCCAATCCTTTGATGAGGCTATCTTAATGGCACTATATACTTTTAATACTGAGCCGTATATTGTCCTTGAATGTGAAAGCAAACGAATTGGTAATATTTACTTACCCGATTGTTTATATCAAGCCATGTCTAAGGGAATAAAGGTTTTACTCTATGCTGATTTAGATACACGAATTACACGTTTAATCGCTGAATATCAAGATTTAAACGCAGAAAATAATAACGAAATTATTCTATGCATGAAAGCCTTAAGTAAGCGTTTTGGCTCGAAAAAAATGGAAAAACTTATAGAGGACTTTACCAGAGGCGAAATTCACAGTGTAGTAGGTACTTTATTAGTTGATTATTATGATCCATTATATGGATACGATAACGCAGATAAAGCTACCTATCAAATCACTATAAATTCCAATGATTTAGAACAAGCATCATTACAATTAATTAACTATTTAGAAGGACTAAGGAGGTAACTTCATGCAAACTATCGGCGAATTGTTACGTAGTGAGCGGGAAAAAAAAGGCTTATCCTTAAAAGAAATTGAAGCAGCGATTAGCATACGAGTCTTATATATAAATGCAATTGAAGAGGGCAATTATGAAATAATACCAGGTGAAGTCTACTTAAAAGGTTTCATCCGCAATTATGCTAACTTCTTAGGATTAGATGGAAAGAAAATGGTTGATGCTTACCGCGAAGCGCAAACACCAAGTGCCTCAGAACCGAGCATAGATACTTCAACTGTTGGGGAATCACCAGTGGTACAAAAAACTAAGAGAAAAAGCTCTAGTAAATTAGTAGAAGTCGTTATCATTTTACTGTGCGTGGCAGGAGCCGCCTGGTGGTTCTTAGATACGTCGTCCAACAATGTAACCAAGGAACCCCAAGGCAATCTCCAAGCCCAAACTACTCCAGTTGCTCCTCCAGTACCAATCACACCTAGTACGCCAGCTACACCGGTGCAAACCAAACCAGTAGTCGTTGTAGCAAAATATATTGAACGTTGTTGGACCTCTGTAACTGCCGATGGCAAACAGATTTATGAAGGAACTCCTCAAATCGGCGAGACCCTCACTTGGGAAGCACAAAAAAACATTACCCTAACAGTTGGGAATGCAGGAGCTATTGATATTACCTCCAATGGAAAATCTTTAGGGAAAATTGGCGGTAAAGGCGAGGTTGTTGTAAAATCTTTTGCTGCTCAATC
>JAPUES010000279.1 GCA_027492445.1 Sporomusaceae bacterium
GGGTAAACATAGTAATATTATTCTCATGCAAGATAACATCATTATTGACGCAATTAAACGTATCGGCATTGGTACCAGTCGTCATCGACAACTATTACCCAAAATGGAGTATACCTACCCTCCTGGCCAGCTGCGCCTAAATTTACTCACTACCCCTACGAAAGACTTTATTGGGGCCCTCATGAGTAACCCGACTGGTCTTCTCACCAAAGCCATCATTCATACCAGTATGGGCATTGGGCCGATTACAGCTCGGGAAATGGTATGGCGGGCGGGCTTACCGACAAACATTATGGTGGACCAGCTTGACCAAGAAGATCTAAAGTCCCTAAGTGAAGCCCTCGAAAGCATCCTTAGTACTTTTCATGCCAATCAACCTTCTCCTACCGTAATGGTAAGAACTGACGACAATGGCCTTAGGGGTATTTCTTCCTTCCCCCTTGCCCATCTTACAGATACATGTACTGCTCATGAATTTCCTACTATGAGCGAGGCCGTCATCTTTACGGATGGCCTATCAAGAACCCAACGTGTCCCAGAGCAAGTAGCATTATTAAAGCTAGTAACGGAAGAAATCGACCGTTTAACCCGTAAACAAGGCATTCTTACGGAGGAACAAGGAGCTGCTAAGGCCGCAGATGATTTTCGCGAATTTGGGGACATCCTAATGGCTAACCTGTATAACATCCCTAGTAGCAGCACTGCGATAGAGCTAGGAAATTTATATAGTGACTCCCCAGAGGATAATAAAGTCACCATTGCTCTTGATCCTAGGCTTACACCAATCGAAAATGCCAGAGCCTATTATACCAAGTACAATAAACTAAAACGGGCCCAAGAATCCTTGCGGGGCCAGTTAACCCAGTGCGAGCAAGACCTTACCTATCTTGATACCATTCTCGTAGCTCTCGAACATGCCACCCTTGCCGCAGAGCTACTTGATATCCGTTTAGAACTTATTGCTGCTGGCTATATTAAGCCATTAGCAAAGCGTCGGATGCCGACTCCTCCTTCCCTGCCATTAACGGCCAAAGCGCCAAATGGGCTAACCATCTTAGTGGGCAAAAACAATCGTCAAAATGACATCGTAACCTTTAAGCAAGCCCAGCCTAATGATCTGTGGTTTCATACGAAAGACATTCCAGGGTCCCATGTGGTGCTGCGTCTTGGTACTACTGAAGACCCTCCCTTGGCCGCCATTGAGGCTGCTGCTCACCTAGCCGCCTATTACAGCAAGGCCGGTCAATCCACAAAAGTCCCAGTCGATTACACCAAACGCCGGTATGTAAAAAAGCCATCAGGGGCAAAGCCCGGTTTTGTTATTTACGATCATCAACAAACCATTTATATAACACCAGACATTACTATAGTGAACGGACTACTAAAATAAAAAATACTACCAGTTCTTTGCAAAACCCAAGCCCTAGGTGCATGTTATTATAAGCGGAAGTCAAATGCTAATGGTGGAGCGTTAATAACATGCACCTAGGGCGCCTTAAAAAGAATAAGACCTCCTATAACTTATACCTTCCAAAATAAATAAAGACATTTGGCTGCCCTTTTCGAGGGTTTACCAAATGTCTTATTTTTCTGTTACTCTGCAATGCCTTTAATAACGACCTTCTCGGCTTGATCCACAGGTTTTAATTGTACACCAACCACTTCTTTACTAGAAGTCGGTACATTTTTCCCTACATAATCCGCTCGAATAGGTAGTTCCCGATGGCCTCGGTCCACTAACACTGCTAGCTGAATGACCTTCGGTCGACCAAGGTCAATAACAGCATCTAAGGCGGCTCGAACCGTACGACCGGTATATAACACATCATCCACCAGCACCACGATTTTCCCATTAATATCTACGGGAATTTGAGTTTGGTGTACTACAGGCTGATAGCTAAGGGTAGATAAATCATCACGATATAAGGTAATATCCAAAATCCCTACTGGTAACGTGCGCCCTTCAATTCTTGTAATTTCCGCTGCTAATCGTTCTGCTAAGGGGACACCCCGCGTGCGAATGCCTACGATTACTAAATCTTCAATTCCTTTATTATTTTCAATAATTTCATGAGCAATCCGAATCAAAGCGCGCCGAATCGCCTGTTCATCCATAATGACGGTTTTCTCAACTAAGTTAATCATAACCCTTCACTCCTATGCTTCATTTTTTGCCTGAGCTCTACTAAGATTTTTTCCATATCCTCAGGTAAGTTGGCCGAAAAGACCATCTTCTTCGCCGTAACAGGATGCACAATGGTTAATTCTGTAGAATGAAGGGCTTGCCCTTCAATGGCAAAACGCCCCCGCCCTGGGCCGTATTTAGGATCTCCGACTACGGGATGTCCAATATAAGCCATATGTACTCTAATCTGATGGGTACGACCCGTTTCCAGCTTGCATTCCACCAACGTATAGTCTCCAAACCTTTCCATCACTTTAAAATTAGTAACTGCTTCCTTACTATTTTCAAAGGTAACGGCCATGCGCTTGCGATCAGAATGGTGACGACCAATGGGCGCTTTGATTACACCTTGTTCTTCTTTGATATTGCCATGCAGAATGGTAATATAACGGCGACTAGCCGTGTGTTCTTTAATCTGTTCTGCCAAACCAACATGAGCCCGATCACTCTTCGCGGCAATCATAACTCCTGAAGTATCCTTATCTAAGCGGTGAACAATGCCAGGGCGGGCCACGCCATTAATCCCCGATAAATCATCACACTGTTCTAGCAAGGCATTGACTAAGGTACCGCTATAATTGCCAGTAGCCGGATGCACTACCATGCCTCTGGCTTTATTAATAACAATAATATCATCATCTTCATACACCACATCCAGAGGAATATCTTCCGCCATAAGCTCTAAGGATACCACCTCAGGAATAGTAAACACAATGGTATCACCGGGTTTTAGCTTATAGTTTGACTTGACGGTTTTTTCATTGACGGTTACCTGTCCATCCGTAATCAGTTTTTGCATATTTGAGCGAGAAATAGTTGGGACACTTTTCACTAAAAAGACATCCAAACGTTCCCCTTTATCACTTTCAGCTACGAGAAAAACACTTTGCTTATCGGTCATTCTGTTCCATCCTCTTTATATAAATATATGATAGTAAAAACGATGCAGCCTACACCGCATACAATCCCTGTATCGGCAATATTAAAAATAGGCCAAATACGAAAATCAAAAAAATCCACAACATAACCTGTACGAATACGGTCAATGAGATTTCCGATGGCCCCGCCCACCATTAATCCTATACCAAAACGCAGCAATTTATACTGCTGAGGGATTCTTGGATAAAAGTAGAACGCTGCGACAATCATACTTAAGGCAATCACTACAAAAAATCCTGTTTGATATTCAAATAATCCAAAAGCTGCCCCTGGATTTAAAATATAGGTCAGATGAAAAACATCTTGCACAACGGGTATGGACATCCCAACTTCCATATGTTCTTGGACATAAAACTTGGACAATTGATCTAGGATAAGAACCACTAAGGCTAATAAAAATACAGGCACTACACTTCTCTCCCATTCTAAGTACAACATTGTAACATACTCTCTCTCTATAATACCCAAATTTTGAGCAAAGGTAAAGTTTTATAGATAATTAATTAGGAGCCTCACGACTAACGCCATTGAACATTGACTACAACAGACACAGAAACAGCTATTTCAACGGACTATTGAAATAGCTGTTTCTTTATAGATTACTAATAATCGCTTGCGTAAGTTCCTCTGTCGTAGCACTACCACCTAAATCAGGCGTGAGGGATTTTCCTTCCCCAACTACTTTATGAATTGCCCTTTCAAGGTTAGAGGCAATCGCCTCTTCCCCCATATGGCGTAGTAGCATAATTCCCGATAAAACCATAGCTAGAGGATTGGCAATATTTTTGCCGGCAATATCCGGTGCTGTACCATGAACGGCTTCAAAAATAGCGCAATCCTTACCAATATTGGCGCCTGGCACCACGCCAAGGCCACCGACTAACCCTGCACATAAATCAGAAATAATATCACCATATAAATTAGGAGCCAGCAAAATATCAAACTGTTCTGGCGCCATGACAAGCTGCATACAAAGATTATCCACAATAATCTCTTGATACTGGATTCCAGGGTACTTGCTTGCTACTTCCCGTACACAACTAAGGAACAAACCATCGGTAAGCTTCATGATATTGGCCTTGTGAACGGCTGTTACTTTTTTTCTCCCGTGCTTCACAGCATAATCAAAGGCCGCCTCTGCAATCCGCAGGGAAGCATCTGCCGTAATAATTTTAATAGATTCCGCAGCCCTCTTACCTACATTATGCTCAATGCCAGCATAAAGATCCTCGGTATTTTCGCGAAACACTACCAAATCAACCTTATCATACCGACTCTTAACGCCAGCTATCTTTTTAACTGGACGCAAGTTACAGTATAAATCAAAAGTTTGCCGTAACGCTACATTGATGCTACGGTGCCCTTTGCCCACTTCGGTGGTAAGAGGTCCCTTTAACGCTAGACCGTTTGCACGGATACTAAGGAGTGTTTCCTCTGGCAGTGGTGTCCCTATGGCCAATAAGGATGCATGACCCGCGGACTGCACATCCCATTCAATCGGCGCTTTTGCTGCCGCAAAAATCTGCTGCATCCCTTTGGTAATTTCAGGGCCAATCCCATCTCCTGGAATCAGAGTCACTTTACGCATGTTCTGTGCCTCCTTGCTGTTTAGTATAGTTTAGAAGGCCACCCACCAAAATAATCTCCAGCTCACGCGGCGTAATATCTACTGTAAAACTAATATCTTTTCCATTCGCCCCATACTTACCCTGAATGCTGTTGCCTGCCTGTGCTTGCGTAAAGAAATCTTCAATGGTTAAACAATCATCTTGCTGTAACAAATCATAATCTTCTTCATGAAGAAAGGTCATGGGAACAATACCAAAGTTAATCAAATTGGCTTTATGAATGCGGGCA
>JAPUES010000280.1 GCA_027492445.1 Sporomusaceae bacterium
AATACTACCTGAGTTTCAGGATCACCAAAGCGAGCGTTAAATTCAATCACTTTCGGCCCCTCTGCCGTGATAATAAGCCCTGCATACAAACAACCGCAATAGGGTGACCCTTCACTAATCATGGCATCAACCGTTGGCTGTAAAATTTCCCGCATAACCTGTTCACTAATCGCTGGTGTAATAACTGGCGCAGGAGCATAAGCACCCATACCGCCTGTATTAGGGCCCTCATCATTATCATAAACACGTTTATGATCTTGAGCGGCCACCATAGGTACTATGGTTTTACCATCTGTAAATGTAAGAATGGAAGCTTCTTCCCCTACTAAAAATTCTTCAATGACAACCTGGCTACCTGCCTGGCCAAATGCATTATCGCACATGATCATATCGACAGCAGCTAAGGCTTCTTCTACCGTCATAGCTACAACTACACCTTTACCTGCAGCTAAGCCATCGGCTTTCACAACCACTGGCGCACCTTGCTCTACGACATACTTTTTTGCTGCCTCAGCATCTGCAAAGACAGCAAAACCAGCTGTTGGAATATTATATTTTTCCATCAAGTATTTCGCAAAAGCCTTGGAACCTTCAATTTGGGCCGCCTTTTGGGTCGGGCCAAAAATTTTCAGTCCCTTTGCTGCAAAAATATCAACAATACCATTTGCTAGAGGCACTTCAGGGCCAACTACGGTAAAAGCAATCTCTTTCTTAAGAGCAAACTCTAAAAGAGCATCGTTATTACTAATGTCAATACTAACGCACTCCGCCATTTCCCCAATTCCAGGATTACCAGGAATACAGAATATTTTTGCTACTCGTTGGCTTTCCTTTAGCTTGGCTACCAAGGCATGTTCCCGTCCGCCACTACCAATAACCATTATATTCATTGCACATCCACCTCTCACATAAAAATTGAGGGGGCAGTTGCCCCCATATACGTTACTTACTAGAGCCCTCTAATAAAGACTCCTTCTATTAATGTTTGAAATGACGAACGTTTGTGAATACCATCGCAATGCCTTGTTCATCAGCAGCTTGAATGGATTCCTCATCTCGCATGGAACCACCAGGCTGAATAATCGCTGTAATACCAGCCTTGGCGGCAACATCGACTGTATCGCGAAAAGGTAGAAAAGCATCGGAAGACATCACTGCCCCCTTCGTCTTGTCACCAGCTTGTTCTAGTGCAATAGCAGCAGAACCAACGCGATTCATTTGTCCGGCTCCTACTCCTAAAGTTTGATTATCTCCAGCTACAACAATAGCATTTGATTTTACATGTTTTACTACTTTCCAGGCCAGCATAAGTTGTTCCCATTCCTCGTTAGTAGGCTGACGTTTCGTCACAACTTTCATATCAGCGCGCTCTTCTACAGCCATATCTTTTTCTTGAATCAACATCCCGCCAGAAACAGTTTTAATATCGACTTGCTTGCAGCCTGCGGCTAAAGAGTCAATAACTAATAAACGAATATTTTGCTTTTTGCTAAGTATAGCCAGCGCATCTTCCGTATAAGCAGGAGCAATGATAGCTTCCACAAAGATTTTACTAATTTGTACAGCCGTTACCACATCCACTTCACGATTCAATGCAATAATGCCACCAAATGCCGACACAGGATCTGCTTGGTAAGCTTTCGTATACGCTTCCGATAAATCAGCACCTATTCCTGTACCACATGGATTGGTATGCTTAATAATAGTGGCGGCAGGTTTATCAAACTCCGCTACAATACTATAAGCAGCCTCTACATCTACAATATTATTAAAGGACAATTCCTTACCATGGAGCTGACGAGCATTTGCAACACCGGATCCTGTAAAATGCTTTTCCCGATAAAAAGCTGCTTGCTGATGAGGATTTTCACCATAACGCAACGGTTGGACTTTCTCATACACGAAATGTACGGTATCAGCAAACTGTCCTTCCCCTAGCTGACCTGCAAGATAACCAGCAATACAAGCATCATACTCTGCCGTATGCCCAAAGGCTTCTTTTGCTAATGCCATACGAAACTCTGGAGAAACATTTCCCTCTTTGGCTAATTGAGCCAATATTTCATCATAACGTACTGGATTCACAACTACTGTTACAAACTTAAAGTTTTTAGAAGCCGCCCGAATCATAGCCGGCCCACCAATATCAATATTTTCTACCGCATCCTCAAGAGAGACATTCGGTTTTTCTATAGTCTGGCGGAAAGGATATAAATTTACAACCACCATATCAATACCAAGAATATTATGTTTTTCCATAGCTTCTACATGAGCAGCATTATCACGAACAGCCAAAATACCGCCATGAATATAGGGATTAAGAGTTTTTACTCGACCATCCATAATCTCCGGAAAGCCTGTAACTTCACTAACATAACGTACAGGTATACCTGCTTCCCGCAATGTTTTCATAGTTCCGCCTGTTGATATAATTTCCACACCATAACTATGAAGTTGTTTGGCGAATTCAACAACGCCTGTTTTATCAGAAACGCTAATTAGCGCACGTTTAATTTTCATGTTTCTTTCTCAACCCCCGATAATTTTTACATTCCGTCCTTCAATGCAAAGGCGTCCTTCACAATATAAGGCAATCGCCTCTGAATACAAGGCATGTTCCGCTTTAATAATACGCTGGGCTAACACATCCGCCGTATCATCAGGAAGAACTGCAACCGCCTGTTGCATAATAATGGGGCCTGTATCCATGCCTTCATCCACAAAATGAATAGTACAACCGGACACTTTAGCCCCATAATCTAGCACCTGCTGATGAGCGTGCAGTCCAGGGAAAGCAGGCAGCAGGGACGGATGGATATTCATAATACGCCCTGCAAATAAGTTTATAAAAAATCCGCTCAAAATACGCATAAAACCTGCTAAAACAACTAATTCTACCTTATAATGAACGAGCTGGTCCGCAATAGCGCCTTCAAATTCTTGCTTGGTCGCAAAGTTTTTGCGTTCAATACAAATCGCTGGAATACCAGCAGCAGTAGCATATTCTAGGACTTTTGCATCGGCATGATCACTAATAACTACGCCAATATTCCCAGCAATCCGTCCAGCATTTATATTTTCTAAAATGACTTGCATATTACTACCCCGGCCTGAGGCCAATATGCCTAGCACTTTATCACTCACCAAAAATGCCACCTTTCAGTACTGCTTCTCGTGGCCCTTTCGTTACATGACCAATAATATAGGAAGTTTCTCCCCGCGCGGTAAGATCTTGTTGAATGGCCTCTACATCTCCTTGAGGTACAACAAGAATCATGCCAATTCCCATATTAAAGGTGCGATACATTTCTGGCCAAGCAACATTACCCCATTGCTGCAAGGAGGCAAAGATTTGAGGCGTCGGCCAATTTTCAACATTTACTTCTACCCCACAGCCTTCTGGAAGCACGCGTGGAATATTCTCATAAAATCCGCCACCAGTAATATGTACCATGCCACGAATATCAAACTTTTCTACTAAGGGCAAACAAGCCTTGGGGTATAACTTGGTTGGGATTAATAATTCCTCACCAAGATTCTTCCCAAGTTCCGGAATATATTGGTCAATTGTAAATTCTTTTACATCAAAACAAATTTTTCTCACTAAAGAATAACCATTAGAATGGAGTCCACTAGAAGGTAAACCAAGTAGCACATCACCAGGTTGTATGTTTTCACCAGTAATAAGCTTCGAACGTTCTGCTACCCCTACGGCAAAGCCCCCAATATCATATTCTCCATTTTTATAAAAGCTAGCCATTTCAGCCGTTTCTCCGCCAATTAATGAACAACCTCCAAATACACAACAACCACCAATGCCGATAACAATCGCATAAAATTTTTCTGGTTCAAACGCGCCAACTCACAAATAATCAAGGAAAAATAGCGGCTCTGCACCTTGCACTAGAATATCATTTACACACATTGCTACAGCATCCTGTCCAATTGTGTCATGCTTATCGGCCATGAAAGCAACACAAAGCTTCGTGCCAACGCCATCCGTTCCAGAAACAAGAACAGGTTGACGATATTTGGCAGTATCAAGAGCAAACAAGCCTCCAAAACCGCCAATATCACCTAATACTTCTTTCCGATAGGTAGAGCGCACGTGTTTTTTCATTAAATCAACGGCTTTATTGCCAGCATCAATATCTACGCCGGCTTCACGATATGTTAATTGGCTCATTTAGGGGCCCCCTGTTCAAAAAGATATTTTCCATTCTCAGATGTTTGTTCACAAGGTTTACTGCCTGGATACTTAGAGTTAAAACAGGCATAACACATATTTTGATATTTGGCCTTACGAACAGACTTCTCTAATCCTTCTATTGAAAGGTAGTGCAAGGAATCAGCACCAATGTATTCTCTAATTTCTTCTACCTTTTTCGTGGCAGCGATTAAATCTTTCCGCGCCGAGGTATCAATACCATAATAGCAAGGATAACCAATCGGCGGAGAACTAACGCACATATGTACAGCTGTAGCTCCTGCTTCTTTTATCAGACGTACAATTTTACCACTCGTTGTGCCACGTACAATCGAATCATCTACCATAATGACGGATTTCCCTTTAACAACGGATTTTACCGCATTTAACTTAATTTTAACACTCAAATCCCGTTCCTTTTGATCTGGTTGGATAAAAGTGCGTCCAATATAGCGATTCTTAATAAGACCTTCGGCAAAAGGAATTCCTGATTCTTGACTAAAGCCAAGGGCCGCTGTTGTCCCGGAGTCTGGTACGGAAATAACAATATCAGCCTTAAGACCACTCTGACGAGCTAGGGCTCGTCCCATCTCTAGTCTGGCTTGGTATACACTTTGCCCATCAATCACACTGTCAGGACGAGCAAAATAAATATATTCAAATATACACAATGCTTGACGATTTTTTTCACCAAAATGAAAAGATTGTATGCCATTATCATCAATAATAACCATTTCTCCAGGTTCTACATCTCGTACAAATTCAGCCTCAAC
>JAPUES010000281.1 GCA_027492445.1 Sporomusaceae bacterium
ATATTCGTGATAAGACGCATGGATGGTTTAGGTGGGAAAATATAAGTACCACGAGCTGCGTATTCTTTTAATATATCATTTTGAATGGTACCATTTAATTTTTCAGGACCTATACCATTTTTCTCAGCTACAGCAATATACATTGCAAGTAACACAGATGCAGGAGCATTGATGGTCATAGAAGTAGATACTTTACCTAAATCAATTTGATCAAACAAAATTTCCATATCTGCCAAGGAGTCAATGGCCACGCCAACTTTACCTACTTCGCCTTCGGAGATAACATCATCAGAGTCATAACCAATTTGTGTTGGTAAGTCAAAAGCACAAGAAAGACCTGTACTACCAGACTCTAGCAAATAGCGATAACGTTTGTTGGATTCTTCTGCAGTAGAGAAGCCAGCATACATACGCATTGTCCAGAATCTACCACGATACATGGTAGGTTGTACACCACGGGTGAAAGGATATGTACCTGGGAGTCCCAAATCCCGCATATAGTCCATTCCCTCAAGGTCTAATGGAGTATATAATCTGTTATACTCGAGATTTTTACGCTCCGGGAATTTAGCACTTGCCTTTTCGACTTTGGCAGTATACTCTGCCACTTTTGCTTTCAAGTTTTCATTATCCATACTAAAAATCCTCCTTAACTTTGCTTTTTCATTGTACCAGTTTCCATGAATCTGGTATGCCATGAAAGGGCTTCTGATAAAATATGCGGTGTCTGTGCACACTTGGTGGCTTTTTCAGCTCTCTCCAAGTAATCCATAAGCATTGGCTTATAATCAGGATGAGCACAATTTTCTATAATGACGCGCGCCCGTTCTCTAGGACTTAGTCCACGGACGTCGGCAACACCCAACTCAGTAATAAACAAATCAACATCATGTTCACTGTGATCTGCATGAGAAACCATTGGAACGATAGAAGAAATCGCGCCGCCTTTAGCGGTTGACGTACTAAAGAAGCAGGTAAGGTAGCCATTACGAGCAAAATCACCCGCACCACCAATACCATTCATCATTTTAGTCCCCATAATATGAGTAGAGTTAACATTACCATATATATCAAATTCAATAGCTGTATTCATGGCAATAATACCAAGACGTCGAGCCATTTCTGGACTATTAGCAATTTCTTGGGGACGTAACATCATTATTTTACGATATCTATCAAGATTTGCATAGAATCTTTCTAGACCTGCAGGAGATGGAGAAAAAGAAGTACCTGATGCAAACTTAAGCTTACCGGCATCCGCTAAATCAAGCATACCATCTTGAATTACTTCCGTATATACTTCAAGATCTGTAAAGTCAGATTCCACAAAACCACTCACTACCGCGTTGGCAACAGAACCTACGCCGGATTGAAGAGGCAGGAGACCTGCTGGCATACGTCCTGCTTTAATATCCTCTTTAAGGAAGTTAATAAAGTGAGCACTCATAGCGCGTGCATCATCATCAATTTCTGCCAAATCACGAACATCGTCGCGAATATCACAAGGAACAATATACGTTATTTTATCTAAACCGCAAGGAATATATGGCGTACCAATACGATCATCCACTTTTACGATAGGAACGGGTAAACGGTGAGGAGGATCAAGTGGAACGTATACATCATGCATTCCTTCAAGAGCCAAAGGCTGGCTGGTATTAATTTCAACGATAACAATATCTGCACTTTGTACAAAGGATGCTGAATTTCCCATTGAGGTCGTAGGGATAATATGTCCTTCTTCGGTAATAGCACAAGCTTCAACAATTGCCACATCTACTTTGCCGCCCAAAAATCCATATCTAGACATTTGTGCAGTATGACTAAGATGTAAATCGCAATAGCTGATGCCACCTGAATTTAGAGCTTTACGAACTTCATTATTTGTTTGATAAGGCAACCGTTTATTAATACCATTAACTTCTGCCAAGGCGCCATCTAATTCTTTACCTACTGACGCACCAGTCCAAAGGTTAATCTGGAAGTGATCTTTTTTAATTATTTCTGCCAAAGCTAGTGGTACAGCTTTAGGGTAGCCAGATGGCGTGAACCCGCTAGTTGCAACATTCATTCCTGGTTTAATCACTGCTGCAGCTTCCTCTGCACTCACGATTTTAGCATGAAGCGCTGCATTACGGACACGATCTTTGATATCAATCATTTTAACACTTTCCTCCAAATATTTGAGTTGTTATTCAGTTTGTGACTGTCTAGCCAAATGAAAGGATAAACTACTAAGACCTACTGACAAGTCTTCATTAATGACTCGTACTGTTGCTGGAACTTTAATTTTTCTTGGGGCAAAGTTCCATATCCCACGTACCCCAGCTTCTACTAGTTTATCGGCGACTTCTTGTGCGTACATTTCTGGTACAGCAATAATCCCAATATGAATAGTTTGTTCCTGCATCACCTCTTTTAAACAATTTAAATCAGAAACTTCTATACCTTTTATACATTGCCCAATTTTATTGGGGTCAATATCAAACATTGCTACTAATTTGAAGCCAAGAGAATTGAAATTACGATAATTAGCCAATGCCCATCCTAAATGACCTACACCAACCACTGCAATATGCCAATTATAATCGAGTCCAAGGATTTTCCCAATATTAGTAATCAATTCCCCAATATAGTAGCCTACACCTTTCTTACCAAACTGGCCGAAGGATGCCAAATCCTTACGAATTTGTTCTGGAGTAATTCCAAGACGTTGTCCAAGCTCTTCAGAGGAAATTATCTCCATTCCTTCTTCTTGACTGAATCGAAGAGTACGGAAATATAAAGGTAAACGGTCTATGGTAGCCTTAGAAATTATAATCTTTTCATTACTATATTTCAATGAGAAATCCTCCTCTGAATGTCAGCATCAAAAGGTAAATTCTATCGCATCTGTTTAAATAAAAAGAGCATAGTATGTACAATTTGTCACATATACCTGAAATTCCTGCCTAAAAGCAGTTTTTTTTTTATTTTATTGTATTTTTAGCCATGTATACAAGAATACTTTCCTATCCTTGCATCGAATAGCTCGATTTTATAATGTTTTATCCTTTATCGCCGATAATTTTGTTGCCAAATAACTATCACCAAACCATTTAGTAACCAATATAACATGTATAACTGAATATTAAACATCACATAATCAGTAAGGCCATTGACGATAATACCACCCATGGCCGCCAAAATCCCGAGTAACACTCCTGCTGACCAGTTTTCTAGTGTTTCTCTAAGGACATTTAACGCTATACGAATATGTCCATACATAATACCTAAAAATACGAGTAGACCAGGTATCCCAATCTCAGCTGCAATATTCAAATACATATTATGCGCATGAAAAATTTTAACATTCTCATTTTGCAGAAAAAAATCATACTCTGGATATACTAACCAATAGGCTCCCCAGCCAATACCAAGCAAAGGTTTATCCATAATCATCGCAATGGTACTTTCCCACAAGGCAATACGCAAGGTCGATGAAGTATCCGTTGGATTCATTATAGACATAATTCGTTCTAGAACAGCATCATGGCCAACTAGCATAGCAAGTGGTAAGAGGAGAAGCAGCCAAAAGATTTTGCGATTACACAATATCCCATACACGCCAATCACTGCCAACAAACTTAGCCACGCCCCTCGTGAATAGGTAAGAACCAAACAGGTTCCAAATAGGATTACGAGAAGAAACAATATACTTTTAGTTTTTATACTATCGCTCTTAAAGCCGATACCCGATCCAATTGCCATCATTGTCACTAGCAATCCTGCTAATAAGTTAGGATTCTCCATTGTGGAAAATACCCTTAGCTTAAGATCTGGAAATTGTTCTCCATCCACCCATTCCACAGCTGAAATATTTACTGCAAATAGATATTGATAAAATCCGTATACTGTAACTACCGTTGCCGAAGCAAGCATGACCCAGATCAGTGACTTAACTTGAGATTTTGAACTAATATTATTTACAACCAAATAATAAATTAGTATATACCTTCCCATTAAGTTGTAATAATTATAAAAACTAAACCCTGGGTCTGGCGAAAACCATATGGATGCAGCGGCGAGTAACACCAGTGCTGCTATCCCGATATCAAAAGGTGTGCTCTTAAAATCCAGCTGCCGCTTTAGTATGATCTTTCCTAGCCACAGCAATGCACCTAGCCCTAAAAATCCGCTACTGATAGGAAGAGACAACGGCAAAAAAAAGGCCACCGCCAGAATGCAGTGTTCAATTAAATAGTCCAAGTTATATTGAGTTTGGGTCGTTCTATATGTAATCTTCACAATTTCACCTATTCATAAATTTCGTCATTTGATGCTATTTTCAGCACAAAATTCCAATTACTAGATTAAACACTACACCATATTATAACTAACAACAAATAATTTGTCTACTCACATATTATTTTGCGAGCAGTGCCCACTAAATATAAAGAACCAGCAACACAAATAACCCCTTCTTTTTCCGCCAACCTGTAAGCCTGACTCAATCCATTCTGAATAGAGCTTGCCGTCTCCACATGAGCAGCCTCTATTTCCCGGGCAATATCCTGAGGATTTCCTGCTCTTTCCGACATAGGGGCAACTACTACCACCTTGTCCTTGGGACCAATTAATGTCTTTACAATTCCTTTTACATCTTTATCTTGTAAAATTCCAAGTAAGAATACAATTTCTTCACCAGCATAAAAAGTATCGAGATTCTTGCGCAGGCCTCTTGCACCATCCAGGTTATGTGCCCCATCAATAATAAGGGTTGGCTGACCTGGTATAACTTCAAAGCGCCCCGGCCAGAAAACCTTGCCTAACCCCTTTTGTATACTAGCTAAGGCAATACGTTCATCCTTTTTACCTAATAGTAGCGCTGTCATTACTGCGCCCCCACAATTATCCACTTGATGATGCCCTAGTAGATTCAAAAGAAATTTTTCAGCGACTCCCTCATCCTTGGTTGTT
>JAPUES010000282.1 GCA_027492445.1 Sporomusaceae bacterium
AGTGAATTTTTTCCTTTTTTTGAAAATTCTTTTTTTTAATATTATTTCCAGCAGGACTTTATAATTGTATTACGAATAATAGTAAAGTGTTCTTTTATGTAAATTGCTGTTTAAAAAGATTATAGTTAGTTTGGCGTGTTAGGAGTGGACAAAATAGTGGACTTATCCTCGTCTTTAAAAGCATTGACAACAAAAAAATATCAGCTTAGCAGCAGGGAACGCTTACTGGTAATTGCCTTGATGGGAGCAATGATTTTCCTTATCACGACTTATCTTATGCCTGCAGAAGAAGTTCCACCATCTTTACCAAAGGTCACTTCCGAAAATCCTACTGGGAAAAAGGTCACCCCAGTAGCAAGCCAGGTAGCTGAGGTCAATCCTACTAAACCCAAAATTCGCGATCCTTTTTCCCTGCCGCCAGAGGATAAGTTGCCTCCGAGTGGTGGCGTCCCCTTATTGCAAAATAATATCCCAAGTATGGTACCTAAAAATACTGGGGCAATGGAAACTTTAGTCCTAACAGGTACTATCGGCTCTGGAGAACAAAGCATGGCCGTCATTAATTTCAATGGTAAAAGTAAATCTTATCGCACCACTGAATTTATTGGAATCTATCAGCTGGCAGAAATTCAAAAGGATTCTGTTGTTTTAACGAGTTCTACTGGCAATTTAGTATTGCGTTTAGAACCACCGAAGCAAAAGGAAGGTAATCGTAGTGAAAAATAAAATATACCAAATTGTTATCACCCTAATGCTATTCATGCTGGTGTCCACCACTGCACTAGCAAACCCAAGCACTTTCCCGATGAATTTTATAGATGAAGATATTACGACCATCCTCCATACCTTGGCAAAGTTTAATAATGTGGATATGGTCATTGATGATTCTATTAAAGGCAAAATGACCTTGAATTTAAACGATGTAAATTTTGATAGTGCATTGCAGCTCATCACCACAGCCAAGGGGTTAGCCTATCGACAAGTCGGTAATTCCTATATTATTGAATCTGCTGAAATGGGAGCAACAGAAGTATTCAAGCTTCGCTATACCAGAGCAGCCGATATTAAAAAAACCATAGAACCCATTGCCGCCAGCCTTAAAGTAAAAATCGAAATGGATGAAGTATCCAATTCTTTAATTATCTCCGGCTCTCCGAATGGCAATGCCCGTATTCAAGGAATATTAAAAGAAGTAGATATTCTCCAGCAGCAAGTAACCTTAGAAGCTAAAGTGGTTGCTATTAATAAAAGCAATATGAAAGATTTAGGTGTAAATTGGTCATGGGATGTAACACCTCAATCTGCACAATATGATGTCACACTTCCAGTCATTGATGGTGCTACGGGTAGATTAACTACTCCAGGGAAAATTGACGTTACTCGTGATGTAAATAAAGGAGTTATTCAATTTGGAAGAAGTCCTGAAGGATATCCCTACGAATTCTACTATCAGGCCAAAATTAATGCTTTGATTAGCAATGGGAATGCTAAAATTTTAGCAAGTCCTAAGGTAATGACAATCAACGGGAAAGAAGCTCGCGTATTAATTGGTGATAGAATTCCTGTATTAACGGAATCAACATCCGATGGAAAAACTACAAGCACGGTACAGTATATTGATGCGGGTATAAAGCTTACCTATACACCAAGCATTACGGCGGATGGGAGCATTACGGCCAAGGTACGTACGGAAGTTAGTACCCCAACCTTGGTAGCAGATATTAAAAACTACCGGATTACTACCCGGGAAGCCGAAAGTAATGTACGTATGAAAGATGGGGAGACCTTAGTCATTGCTGGCTTAATTGGTAGCGAAGAATCAAAAACCAGCTCTAAAGTTCCTTTTTTAGGAGATTTACCTTTACTGGGAGCACTGTTTAGAAGTGAGACTACTAATAAAAGTGAAACAGAAGTTGTTATTTTTCTAACAGCAAAGCTCAATAAATAGCAGGAAATTCTAACCTGTAAGGAGAATCTTGTAACATAGGTAAGTGAGTACATTAGGTGCGAAGACATCCCTGGTATTATTTGGGCACTTTATCCAGGATTGAGCAAGTAGTGCAACCGACTAACAATATACATTTAATTGTTATAATTAATGTGTTTTGCTTTTCGGTTGTTTTTTTATAAATAGGTGGTGTAGTATGAAACGTAAACGATTAGGTGATTTACTGATTGAAACAGGCCTAATTACCCAGCAGCAATTGATGAAAGCCCTTGAAATGCAAAAGAAAAGTGGTAACCGTCTTGGCAAAGTACTGAGTGACCTAAATTATGTCTCGGAAAATGCTATGATTCAAGTACTAGAGTTTCAACTAGGGGTGCCTCATGTGGATTTGTCAAACCAAAACATCCCCCCTGAGATTGCCGCCCTTATTCCAGTAGCATTAGCCGAACGCCATCAAATCATTCCCATTAAGAAAAATGGCAAAAAAATTACTTTAGCCATGGTAGATCCTACCAATTTCTTTGCCATCGATGATATTCGAATGGTTTCTGGCTGTGAAGTAGAACCTGTGATTGCTACCGAAAAAGATGTATTACGTGCCATTCGCGAAGCATATGGTGTACAGGAGCTAGTGGATAAAGCCATTAATCAAATGCGACCTGATGATGTGCAACTAGGAAATACCATGCAAACTGCTGATGATGCTCCTATTATTAGTTTAGTCAATTCTTTCATTAGCCAGGCGATTAAAGATGTGGCGAGTGACATTCATATTGAACCACAAGATAAAACCCTAAGAGTGCGCTTTCGTATTGACGGTATGCTACAAGAAATTGGCACTTTTCCCCGGGACATTCATGCGGCCATTGTTGCCCGCATTAAAATCATTAGTGAAATGGACATTGCCGAAAAACGCATCCCCCAAGATGGGCGCATTAAAGTGCGCGAAGCAGGTCGTGATGTAGATGTCCGGGTTTCCACTTTGCCAACGATTATGGGGGAAAAAGTGGTAATGCGCCTGCTCGATCAAAATGCCGTCATCTTGGATCTTGATAAACTTGGCTTTTCGGCCAAGAATAAGGTGAATTATCATCGGTTATATACCCAGTCTTATGGCATGATTCTTGTCACGGGTCCTACGGGCTCTGGTAAAACTACAACCCTTTATTCTTCACTCCTCGCCGTTAATACCCCTGAAAAAAATATTATTACCTTAGAAGACCCTGTGGAATATCGCTTACCTGGCATTAATCAGGTACAAGTCAATCCCAAGACGGGTTTAACCTTTGCTAGCGGTTTGCGCTCCATCTTACGGCAAGATCCTAATGTAGTGCTCGTCGGAGAAATTCGCGATGGTGAAACAGCGGATATTGCCATTCGCGCTTCCTTAACGGGTCATGTAGTCTTTAGTACCCTTCATACGAACGATGCGGCAGGTACCATTACCCGTCTGATTGACATGGACGTAGAACCTTTTTTAGTAGCTTCCTCCGTGCTCGGGGTAGTGGCCCAACGTTTGGTCAGGGTTATTTGTAAGGATTGTAAAGAAAGTTATACTCCGCCACCAGAATCCTTAGAAAGAGTCTTTTTAAACCTTTCTCCAGAGGCACCTCTGACCTTATATCGAGGAAAAGGCTGTTCTTATTGTAATAATAAAGGCTATCGAGGACGAATGGCCATTCATGAAGTCATGACCATTACCTCCAAAATCCGAGAAGCCATTAGTAATAAAGCTTCTAGTGATGAAATTGCAAGCATTGCCAGTAAAGAAGGTATGATTACCATGCGCCAAGATGGCATTGAAAAAGCGTTGGCAGGGCTCACCGAAATACGAGAAGTCATGCGCGTCGCCTATAGCGGAAACACTGAGGGGGAAGGATAGTGGAGCATTTACTACGCCAAGCAGTGGAAGAGGGAGCCTCTGATATTCATATTACAGTCGGTGTACCGCCTATATTCAGAATTAATGGGAAATTAGCCCGCTCTGAGCATAAAGCCCTTACGGTACAAGAAACAGAGGAGTTATTTAACTCTATTACACGAGAAGACCAACAGCAGATTTTTAAGGAACGAGGAGAGCTTGATTTTTCCTTTGCCATTTTTGGCCTGAGCCGTTTTCGCGTCAATGCCTTTCGCCAGCGGGGCTCTATTGCCATTGTCATTCGCGTCGTCAACGAAACGATCCCGACATTAGAAGAACTCGGGCATCCTCCTGTGCTTAAAACCTTAGCAGGTCAGCCGCGCGGATTGGTACTCGTGACAGGACCTACAGGTAGCGGAAAATCTACCACCCTTGCTGCTATGATTAATTTGATTAATCAAGAACGCTCTTGCCATATTCTTACCTTAGAAGATCCCATTGAATATTTACATAAACATAGTAAATCCATTGTCAATCAGCGGGAAATGCATTCCGATACCCAGTCCTTTACCATTGCTCTTCGCGCCGCTTTGCGAGAAGACCCTGATGTAATTTTAGTCGGGGAAATGCGAGATGCAGAAACCATTGCGACAGCCATTACTGCTGCCGAGACTGGGCATTTAGTCTTTGCCACCTTGCATACTGGAAGCGCAGCCCAAACCATTGACCGCATCATTGATGCTTTTCCTGCGCATCAACAGCAGCAAATACGCATTCAGTTATCCGTCACTTTGCAAGGCATCATTGCCCAACAACTATTACCGCGTAGGGATAAAAATGGTAGGATTGCTGCTCTTGAAGTACTCATTGCCACACCAGCCGTGCGTAATATTATTCGGGAAGGCAAAACCCATCAATTAACCTCAGTGATTCAAACGGGTATGAAGTTTGGCATGCAGCCCATGGATTCAGCCTTGCGTGATTTATACCGCCGAGGCATTGTATCTTACGATGAAGCCTTAATGCGCGCTCTCGATGAAGAAACCTTTACCCGTCTCGTGAATAGCTAAGAAGTGAAAGTAGGAGATCCTAGATGGCAAAAACCTATGTCTATACTGCCA
>JAPUES010000283.1 GCA_027492445.1 Sporomusaceae bacterium
CATTGTCAGGCAAAAAGGCTAGCTGCTGAGATTTTAGCAACAAAACATCCTCAGGTAATTGGAGTTATTCTTGGCAGTCTAAAAACTGAGGAGGGACTATGGTTACAGGCGTAATTTTGGCCGCAGGCCAGTCAAGGCGCATGGGAAAGGCAAAGCAGCTATTGCCTTTAGGAGAAAAACCTATGGTGTGGCAGGTCGCAAAGACGGCTTGCCAAGCTAATTTTAGTGAAGTTATTGTCATTACAGGCGCATATAGAGAACAAGTTGAGGAAGTATTACAGGATTTGCCGCTGAGGGTTATTTATAATGAAGATTGGGGGAAGGGCCAAAGTACGAGTGTGAAAAAAGCCCTTCAATCCATTGCTATAAAGTCTCAGGCCATCGTATTTTTGCTAGCAGATCAGCCTTTAGTTGATATAAAACTCATTAATAGCCTGATAGAAACCTACCATGAAAGTGGTGCTAGTATTATTGTTCCTTGCTTTCAAAATAGACCAGGCAATCCAGTATTATTTGACGTTACAGTTTGGAAATCGGCCTTACTACAGTTAGCAGGCGATGAGGGAGCACGGCAAATCATTCGCAACAACCAAGAAAAAGTTCATTATATGGAAATCGAAGAAGAGGAGCTTTTTCTTGATGTAGATACGGAGCAAGAGTATGGAAAAATGGAGGAAATGTGGCAGGTATTCAGGAAAAACAATAGAATTATAAAGTAAGGGAATTTAGAGAAAAGAAAGGTGTAGCTATGGAAAAGAAAATCAAATGGGTCGTCAATGGTATGCTTGGCAAAGCAGCAAAGGTTGCTACTGATTTTCTAGGTCAAACAGAAATCCAAAAGGCACAACAATTTCATGAAAGCTTTCCTGAATATAGTCCTACTCCCTTGCATAGTCTAGAAAATTTAGCCAAGTACTTAGGAGTAGCAGGGGTCTATGTAAAAGATGAGTCCTATCGCTTTGGTCTTAACGCCTTTAAGGTATTAGGCGGCTCTTTTGCTATTGCCAAGTACTTAGCCCAGCGTTTAGGCCGAGACATTAGTCAATTGGATTATAAAACCTTAACTTCCCCTGAAATACGCCAAGAACTTGGCCAGATTACTTTTGCGACAACAACCGATGGCAATCACGGACGGGGTGTAGCTTGGACGGCCAGAGAATTAAAACAAAAAGCTGTGGTATATATGCCCAAAGGATCTTCTCTTACGCGACTTAATAATATTAAGGCCGAAGGAGCCGAAGCTTATATTACGGACCTCAATTATGATGATGCGGTACGTTTAACGGCTGAACATGCAAGAAAGAATGGCTGGGTGGTAGTCCAAGACACAGCATGGCAAGGGTATGAAGAAATTCCGATTTGGATTATGCAGGGCTATGGTACGATGGCCGCTGAAGCCTTACAGCAATTGCAGGCAAGGAAGGTTGAAAAGCCTACTCATATCTTTGTGCAAGCTGGTGTTGGTTCTTTTGCTGGTGCGGTACAAGGCTATTTTACTTCGGTATTTGGTGAAGCTTGTCCTAAAATCATAGTTGTAGAAGCCGATCAAGCCGATTGCTTATATCAATCCGTACTAGTAAATGACGGTAAGCCACACCCTGTTACAGGTGATCTTTCTACCATTATGGCAGGTCTAGCTTGTGGTGAAGCCAATACCATTAGCTGGGAAGTTTTAAGAGATTATAGTAGCGTATTTGTTTCTTGCCCCGATTGGGTGGCGGCTAACGGAATGCGTATGTTAGGAAATCCTCTAGCGGGTGATTGCCAAGTAATCTCAGGAGAATCGGGGGCTGTTACCGCAGGATTAGTCGCTAGCATTATGACAAGTACAAAGCTAAAAACCATGAAAGATACACTTGGACTGGATGAAAACTCAAAAATATTGTTATTTAGCACCGAAGGGGATACGGATCCAGAGCAGTACCGCAGTATTGTCTGGGATGGTCAATATCCTAGAACATAAGTAAAAAATAAGTGAGGGGATAGGAATGCTACTGATTGGTAACGGCAGGATGATAACCCATGATAGTAATCAACCCTATCTACAGAATGGTTGCGTAGCCATTAAAGATAACCTAATTGTAGCCGTTGGCCCTACGAAGCAGCTACGGGCAGAATATAAAGAGGCTGCTTTTATGGATGCCAAGGAGCGAGTCATTATGCCTGGCATGATCAATACTCATATGCACTTATATAGTGCCTTTGCACGAGGAATGGCTCTTAAGGATGATCCGGCACTAAAATTTACTGAAATTTTAGAAAAATTATGGTGGCGATTGGATAAGGTTCTTACCTTAAAAGATATTTATTATAGCGCTATGGTGGGACTGATTGATTGTATCAAACATGGTACGACAACCATTTTTGATCACCATGCCAGCCCAGGAGCTGTAACCGGGAGCCTTTTTATGCTAGAAGAAGCTGCTAAAGAAGTTGGTGTCCGTAGCTGTTTGTGTTACGAAGTATCAGATCGTGATGGGCAAGAGGTCATGGAAGAAGGGATAAGGGAAAATGTTTCGTTTATCAAACATACGCAGGAGCGAGATAACCAGTTAGTGCGGGCAATGTTTGGATTACATGCTTCCATGACCTTAAGTGATAAAACTCTAGAGCGTTGCGTGGAGGCGAATGCTGGTTTAGGAACAGGTTTTCATAGCCATGTAGCTGAGGCTGCCGCTGATGTAGACGATGCGCTTATGCGGTCAGGTAAGAGGGTAGTAGAACGTTTGACTGACTTTGGCATCCTTACTTCCCAGTCCATAGCTGCTCACTGCGTACATGTAGATGAGAGAGAAATAGAAATTTTACGTAAAAATAGTGTAAATGTAATTCATAATCCTCAGTCTAATATGGGTAATGCTGTAGGGTGTGCTCCTATTCTTGACATGTTAGAGCAAGGCGTTACAGTAGGGCTCGGGACAGATGGTTATACTGCGGATATGTTTGAAGCTTATAAAGTCGCAAATATTTTGCATAAGCATCAGCAGGGTAATCCTAGCGTTGCTTGGACGGAGCCGCCAACCATGTTATTTAAGCATAATGGAGAAATTAGCAGTCGTTATTTCCCAAGAACGTTAGGTAAGCTAGTAGCTGGTAGTTATGCCGATGTTATTATTGTGGATTATAATCCACCAACCCTCCTCGATGAGAGCAATATCCATGGACATATTTTGTTTGGTATGTCAGGTAAAAGTGTGGTTACTACGGTTGTAAATGGTAAGGTCATTATGAAGGAACGGCAGTTAGTCGGTATTGATGAAGCTGAAATTTATGCCAAAGCACGTCAATTAAGTGGGGCGTTGTGGAAACGGTTTTAGGTATAAGAAAAATATTCTGAATGATCAGAAGGTTCGAGTATTTATCCCTATGATTATCTTTGCCTAGGATAGGATAAGAAACGACAGGAGGAATAAAGAAATGAAACCACAATCTTTTCCTGTGCTACTACAGTGGATTTTAACAGAGTACGAGGAGCACCAGTCTATTTTCGGGATTCATTCTTCGCTATTTTACACACCATGTAAAGATAACCCCTATGCTGGGCAGGAGTTTGGTCAATATTTATCCACTCCCCTTGGACCTGCTGCAGGGCCCCATACCCAATTAGCACAAAATATTATTTGTAGCTGGCTGGCAGGCGGTCGCTTTATCGAACTTAAGACGGTTCAGATTATGGATGAACTAGAAATTCCAAGGCCCTGTATTGAAATGGAAGATGAAGGGTATAACGTAGAATGGTCCCAAGAACTAAAATTAAAGCAATCCGCCAGTGAATATTGTAAGGCCTGGGCATTAATTCATATTTTACATGGCCATTTAGGGTTTGAAAAACTAAGTCCAGTTGGTACCATTTTTAATATGAGTGTGGGCTATAACCTCGAGGGCATTAAGAGTGTAGCAATGACTGAATTTATGGATAAAATGATTGATGCATCCCAGGAAATTAAGGAAATCAAGGACTTTTTACAAAAAGAGTTCCCTCAATTTGCAGGGATTGACATCCCAAGGCAAATTGTCAATAATGTAACACTTTCCACGATGCATGGGTGTCCTCCTGAAGAAATTGAACAGATTGCTTGTTATCTAATGGAAGAGAAGGGCCTCCATACGAGTATTAAATTAAACCCAACTTTATTAGGTAAAGAGGAGTTAATAAAGCTCATTCATGAGGAATTAGGTTACCGGGATATAAAGATTCCTGATGCTGTATTTGCCCATGACTTACAATATGAACGAGCATTACAGTTGATTAAAACCCTGCAGCAGGTAGCAGCTAAGAAAAATTTAATTTTTGGCGTTAAGCTGTCTAACACCTTGCCGGTTGTAAATCATAAAAAGTATTTACCAGGGGATGAAATGTATATGTCGGGGCGGGTTCTCTACCCCATTGCGATGAATCTTTATCGTAAACTATTAGAGGATGTTACAGGGGAGCTTAAGGTTTCTTACTCTGCTGGCGCGGATGCTGGTAATGTGGTAGATATTTTAGCAACAGGTGCAAGACCTGTCACCTTGGTGACGGATTTGTTAAAGCCAGGAGGGTATTCCCGGCTGGTTCAATGTTTAGAAAATCTAAAAAATGACATGGATCAGGGCGGGTATAAAAGCTTAGAAGCCCTCGCCAGTAATAAAATAGATAACTTGGCAAAGGTTGCGATGGAGTCACGTAACAATAAACGCTATAAAAAAAGCTACCATCCTTATCCCCTGCCGAAAGTTAAGTCAAATTTATCCTTGTTTGACTGTATTGTAGCGCCTTGCAGAGAGGAGTGCGCAATTGATCAGGATATACCTACCTATGCCTGGTATATTGCAGCTGGGCAGTACGATAAGGCGTTAGAAGTTATTTTAGAACGAAACCCGTTGCCCGGAGTGACTGGTTATATTTGCACCCAGCTGTGTCAAAGAGTCTGTACGC
>JAPUES010000284.1 GCA_027492445.1 Sporomusaceae bacterium
AAATCAAGTAGAGAAAGTCTCTACTTGATTTTTTTGCAATTATTGAAGTGTTGTATCATCCTGAGGAAGATACAACTGCTTGAAGTATCGCCCTTTGATTTCATAGGTATCACAAGTGCCGTCATCTACAATCCGCACATAGCCTTCCCCAATAAAGGAGAAGTCCTTTTCCGGACGCTCAACTTCTTGCCATTTAAAGCGTCGTTCTTCCTTCGTTCCCAGGTTTTCTATGAAAATTTCAGATTTAGGATCTGGCTTTTCATTACCGATACAAGGCTCAAAGTTTTCTATAAGCTTTTCAATAAAAAAATCACAGATATGGTCAGGTATTTGTAAAGCACCTTCCACATCCCCATCAATATCATTAAGGAGGAGAAAGAGGGCATTACCAAAAATAATCTCATGCTGATCTGGCTGAGGGAAACGGCGATTGGCTGGTAACCCTAATGGGATTGCCATGTCATTAATAAAAATGTGTAAAGAAAGATTTTCACCCACTTGAAATAAACGAGAACTGGTGAAATTGCCTTCTAAAATAGCAGCAATTTCTTCTAGTTGGTTATCAATGGTATTTGAAAGTTTGTATACAGTAGGGGCTTGCCCGACCTTCATTAGTATGGCATTTATTGTAGTCATATGTCCATTCCATCCTTTTTGAGTTTCCCAGGGGGGAGTATTGTTAGCAGCCGATAATTTCTGCATTGGTATTTTTCTCTAAATATGCTTCGATGTTGTGCAACGGCACAGGTTTGCTAAAGAGATAACCTTGCACTTCATCACAGCCATATTCTAGTAAGAGGTCTAATTGACTTTTGGTTTCTACTCCTTCGGCAGTTACTTTGAGATGCATGGTTTTTCCAAGGATAACGATGGTTTTTACAATGGAAGCACTTTCTGGTGATAACTCTGCATCTTGGATAAAGGATTTATCGATTTTTAACGTATCAATAGGCAATTTTCTCAAATTAACTAAAGACGATTGGCCAGTACCAAAATCGTCCATCGCAATACGTATCTGCATTTTTCCTAGTTCTTTCATAGTTTCAATGGCAGAGGTAATGTCATATAGACACAAGGTTTCTGTAATCTCAAGTTCTAGTAACTGAGAAGGAGCACCTGTTTTAGCCAAAATAGCTTTTATTGTTTCTAAAAGATTGCCATGATAAAATTGCTTGGCTGAGAGATTGACGGAAATAGTCATAGGATTTCCGGCTTTTTGCCAGGTGCTAATTTGCCGGCAGGCCGTTTCTAAAACCCAAGTGCCAAGGGGGACAATAAGCCCTGTATCTTCGGCTAAAGGGATAAATTTATCCGGAAAAATGAGTCCCTTTTCGGGATGCTGCCACCGTACTAATGCTTCAACAGACTGGGTTTGTCCTGTATTAATATTGACTCTAGGCTGGTAATACAGAACTAACTCATCTCTTTCTATAGCATCACGCAGGTCTTTTTCTAAGTTAAGACGATTTAAAATTTGGCAGGAAAGTTCTTTTGTATATAAATGATAACTATTTTCTTTCTTTTCTTTGGCACGGGCCATTGCAATATCGGCATGTTTTATTAAGACTGCAATATCATGGCCATCGTCAGGGCAGACGGCAATGCCCACGCTACCTGTTAAGGAGAAGTCATAGCCATCGACTTGGAAGGGTTCAGAGCATGGGCTAAGAACCATTTCAGCAATTGCTTCTACGGATAATTCCAGGTTATTTGCTGATTGGTAGATAATAATAAATTTATCTACTCCCATACTGGCAATTGTGCAAGTCGTATCAATTGTTCTTAACCGTTTCGCCATTATTTTCAATAACTTATCACCCGCATCATGACCTGCAATGTCATTGACAAGTTTAAAACCATCTAAATCCAGCATTAAGACTATTGTTTTATTACTCGATGCTAACAGCTCTCCAAAGTTTTCTTTGATAAAATTTCGGTTATGTAAGCCTGTAATTGGCTCATGATAAGCTAGGTATGAAATTTTTTCTTGTTGTGTTTTTTGCTTTTCCAATTCCAATTGTAAGGAATCATATAAATGAGCATTATCAATACTTAAGGATGCGATATTTGCAAACTGCTCTAGGATGGTTAATTTCTCCTGGGTGAAGGCTTTATTGCTGTCACTTGCATAGGCTAATCCTAAGACAGCAACGATTCGATTATCACTATAGATGGGGACACTAACCATTGATCCTGCTCCACTAAAATCAACGGTTGCAACCTTTCCAGGCCAGGATGCATAATGATCAATTATCATGCTATGACCTTGCTCTAATACTTTACCCGCGAGGCCTTCTCCACGTTTAATAGTCATTCCAACATGTTCTTTATGAATGCCGCCACTACCTGCCTTGAGCTCTAAGTATTCCCCAGTAGAATCTACCCAAAAGATGAAGGCATGGGCGGAATCTGCTAAGCTAGCTGCACCTTTGACGATTGCTTGAAATAAAGCATCTGTGTCCATACGTTTTACTAGTATTAATGCCGTTCCCAATAGTGCATTGAGATAAGTGTTTTTTGTAAGTAGTAGCTCCTCATTTTCTCGCAGTAATTGCTGATTCTCTTCTAAGAGGGCTAACTGATAACGTAATTCTTCTTCTAATGCTCTTAATTGCTCATAAGCGGCCATGAGCTCAAAATTAGTAGTTGCTAATTCTTCATTCTTCATTTTGTATTGTAAGGTATGACGTCGAATTAGGTAATATAACATCATTCCAGTAAAGGCAATAAAAAACCAACCTTTAAAGATAGAAATTTGAAGGAGAGCCTTAGGGTCAGTCACAGTAGTGTTTAAGATGCTATCAGAAAAGAGTATCCATAAGCTAGCAATGCCCATGTATAAGATGCTAATACGAAAGGAATCTCTATTTAAAGGTGTGAGCATAATATCTTCTCCATCCTTAATTTTCTCTTAATCGTTGATTTCGACTTTTTTTTGCAAATATCCTTCTCAAATTTAGAAAGTAATAAAGAGTAAAGAGGTGCCTGTAGTATGCAAGTCTTTACTCTTCATGATGTTAACGGTGGGAGGGAGCATTCTCGCGACGACTTTTTTTAATCCCATACATCCTTTTGTCGGCAATGGAAAACAAATCCTCCATATCAATACTTCCATTTTGGCGGTGAGCATAACCAATAGATAGCATTAAGGGATAGCGATAGTCACTCCTTCTACTGTCTAAGAGGTTAGAAATGGCGATGACCATTGTAAGGGTTTCTTTTTCTGAAGCCCCAGGCAGAAAAATGACAAATTCATCTCCCCCAACCCGAGCTAAGGAGTCGGTTCCCGCCACATCAATTAATACTTGGGAGGCATCTTTTAGCAATTGATCTCCAGCAGCATGGCCCCAAGTGTCATTTACTACCTTCAAACCATCTACGTCACACACAATAATACCGCAGGCTTCTTGAGACTCTTGCAAGCGTTCCATTGCCAATTCAAAATAGGTGCGGTTTTTTAACGTAGTAAGACTATCATGAAAACTAAGGAAGTGTAATTGTTCTTCTGCTTTTTTGCGCTCGGAAATATCAGTGTAAATTGCATAATACAGGGTTTGTCCATTCAGTTGCTCAAAAGAATATTTTACGACGGATACTGGGGTTATAGTTCCATCTTTACAACGGCGGAATGTTTCTTCGCGTGGTGTTGCAAGGGGAGTAGCCAAATCATTGTCTAGCAAAAGAAAATCTTGCACTTTACGATGGAGAATATCAGCGAGGGTATAGCCAAAAATAGTGGTAAAAGCATTATTAGCAGCCAGTACTCCTTGATCCTTATCAAAAATAAGAATTCCTTCAGGGTTATTCTCAAATAATTTTTGAAAACGGATTGTTTCTATCTCCAGAGCTTTTGTTCGTTCCTCCACAAGCTGTTCCATATTAGAGTTAAGGTTTGCGATGTTTTCGGCCATTTGATTGATACTGATTAAGAGAGTATGAAATTCATCATCTCCTTCTACGGCAATACGTTCATGAAAGTTGCCTTGTCCAAGAGAGGAAGTAACTAACGCCAAATCTTTAAGCGGTCGAGTCAAACGAGTGGTTAGATAAAAGGTACCCCACAGGGCCACCCCAAGGGATAAGAAGAACATAATTATCATGACATTCGTCATCCGTAGCTGACCTTGTTTTGCTTGCACTTGCTGATTCATGGCGGCTGTTTTGCCTAATGCTTGTACTTCTTCAGCGGCGGCTGCCATTTTAGATTCATTATCCTGTTGCAATTTATGTAAAACAGTCATTTTTTTTAATACTTGTAGGTAATTATCAGCATTGCTAGTAATGCGGTGCAGGAGTAGCTGTTTGTCAATATTACCTTGATCTTGGCGTAATATTGTTATAAGGGAAGCTAGCTCTTGCTCGGACTCCACGAAAGAACTATGCCGATTATCTCTAGTCTGCAAATTATTTTTATTTATAGTTAATAGCCAATTTATACGGCTAATATCCTTGCTAGTGAAGATTCCACTCATTTCCTGTAAATGATTAATGTCTTCTAACAGAATGACTGCCAGGCGCTTTTCTTCACTGTCTAAGGCTTGGTGTTGATCTTCGTAAATGACATATTGAGAAAAGGTATTCATATAGTTAGTTAAAGAAATTGACATATCCTGTAAAAGTGATTTTCCCAAAGGAGAGTTATTCTGAAGATTTCCATTTACTAAAGCTTGTGCTTGCTGCAATTCTTCTTGTACAATAATTGCAGAATGACGGTCTTCCCGTAACACATAGTTTTTTTCATTCAGATGAGCGCGAAGAGTGGCCTCGACAATTTGGTTTACAACACGCAAATCGCCGAAAAGATTATTATATTCCTGCAGGGCCAACCAGGCTACTATGCCATGGAGTATGATTAAAGATAAAAGCAGGGCAAAAGCCCCACCAAGTTTTTGGCGAAAAGAAAAT
>JAPUES010000285.1 GCA_027492445.1 Sporomusaceae bacterium
TATTTTGGGTCAGTATAAAATAAGAATTTTTATAAAAATACGTATGGAAAGAAGTACTTCTTGTGTAATAAACAAGAGGTACTTTTTTATGTCATAGATTATGGTAAAAGGGGAATGCTATTTGTAAGGAAAACAGGAGGAAGGTATGGAAGGACAACAAAAAAGAGTAGCATTTATTGTGGTATTCGTACTAGTAATTCTAGTGGGCAGTTTTTTTAGCTTTTGGCAAAAAAGTTCAGTCGATGAAAATACATCATCTGGGGAAGTGCTAGCAAAAGGGACTCATAAGCCAGAAGAAAAAAGCAGTGAGATTGTAGTATATATTAGCGGCGCTGTAAATAAGCCAGGGGTATACAAGCTCTTCTCCAATGGGAGGGTTATTGACCTTATTACTATGGCTGGGGGACTTACTCTAGATGGGGATGCTGCAAAGATTAATATGGCGCAACAAATTAAGGATGGTATGCATATTAATGTACCAAGTAGGGAAATGGAAGCGGGCAACGGAACGCCAACGAGTGGTGCTAGTAAGGGGAAAGTAGGCGATAAGATTAATATTAATAGTGGGGATAAAAATGAACTGGATAGGCTGCCAGGCGTGGGACCTGCTTTAGCGGAGCGTATTATCGAATACCGCCAGGCGAATGGAAGTTTTAATGATATTGAGGGACTAAAGAAAGTTCCTGGTATTGGAACAAGTAAATTTGAAAAAATGAAGGAAAAAATAACGATATGATAGGAAAAATAGGTTACTCTTTTTCTTTCTTTCCAAAACTCTAGGAGGTTTTTCCAGTTTTATAACGAAAATATTATAAAATGTAAATATTATCGTTATGGAGTTGGAGAATTATGCAAGAGAAGCCGCTGGATTATTTAAAACTTTTATCCAATCAATATCCTTCGATTCAAATAGCATCCAATGCTATTATTAATTTATCGGCTCAGCTGCAGCTGCCTAAAGGAACAGAACATTTTCTCTCAGATGTTCATGGTGAATACGAAGCTTTTCAGCATGTAATTAAGAATGGAGCAGGCTCTATTTGGAATAAAATTGAAGAAATGTTTGGAGATACCTTGTCGGAACAGGAAAGGCACAACTTAGCGACTTTGATTTATTATCCAGAACAAAAATTAGCCTTGATGTTAGATTCAGTAGCCAATCCTTCCGAATGGTGCCGCCTTACCTTAGTACGCTTAATTAAACTTTGTCGTGTTCTTACTTCCAAATATCAACGGGTTACGGTTCGCATGTTTCTGCCAGAACATGTGGCCCCTATTGTTGAGGAATTACTATATGAGCAAGAACATATTGAAAATAAATCTGTTTATTATCAAAGTCAAATTGATACGATTATTTCCACAGATAGTGCACCCGGTTTTATTACTCATTTAGCCGAACTCATTCAACGCTTAGCCATTGCTAAGCTACATGTTATTGGCGATATTTATGACCGTGGTCCTGGAGCACACTTAATCTTAGATGCATTAATGGAATACCACCATGTTGATATTCAATGGGGCAATCATGATATTTTATGGATGGGGGCGGCTGCTGGCAGCGAAGCCTGTATTGCCAATGTAATTCGCAATTGTTTGCGGTATGCCAATATGGAAACTGTGGAAAATGGCTATGGCATTAGTCTATTACCCTTAGTTTCTTTTGCCATTGAAACCTATAAAACCGATCCTTGTGAACGATTTATTCCCAAAGTTGTAGGTAAGGGAGAAGTTACCAAACAAGAGCTTAGATTAATGGCCCAGATGCACAAAGCCATTACGATAATACAATTTAAGTTAGAGGGACAACTTGTCAAGCGACGTCCTCATTATCAAATGGAAGACTGTTTGTATTTGGATTACATCAACTATGAAAAAGGCACCATTGTCCTAAAGGAGCAGGAATACCCTTTAATTGATTATTATTTCCCGACAATAAACCCCTTAGAGCCTGATGTGTTAAGCCCTGAAGAACGAGTTCTTATGGATAAATTAAAACTTTCCTTCGTGAATAGTAAAAAAATGCAGCAACATGTTCGTTTTCTTTATTCAAAGGGCAGCATTTATCTTACTCATGATGGAAATTTACTTTATCATGGCTGTATTGCTATGAATGAGGATGGTAGCTTTAAGTCTTTTGATATTGGTGGCGGGGAGCAGTATAATGGCAAAGCCTTCTTAGACCGTGTGGATCGCTTAGCACGGCAGGGTTTCTTTGCTAAGGAAAATAATGAGCAAAAATTATATGGCATGGATGCCATGTGGTATTTGTGGTGTGGCGCTCAATCTCCCTTGTTTGGTAAAGAAAGAATGACCACCTTCCAGCGCTATTTTATTGCCGATCCTAGCACCCATGTTGAAAAACGTAATCCTTATTATACCTATCGTGACCAGGAAGAAATTGTTTGCCGGATTTTAAAGGAGTTTAACCTTGATCCTGACAGAGGCCGGATTATCAATGGGCACGTACCTGTAAAAGTCAAAAAAGGTGAGCGGCCTACAAAGGCAAATGGTAAACTGATTGTAATTGATGGTGGATTTTCTAAAACCTATCAGGAACAAACTGGAATAGCTGGCTATACCTTAATTTCCAATTCCCGTGGTCTATTATTAGCGGCCCATCATCCGTTTGAATCTATGCAAAAAGCTGTATCAGAAGAAATTGATATAAATTCTGAAACAGAAATTTTAGAAAATCATCCCGTTAGAATGCGGGTGAAAGATACAGATCACGGTTGGGCGATTCAACAGCATATTAAGGAGTTGCAAGCTCTTTTAGGTGCCTATCGCGAGGGTATGATTAAAGAACAATAATTTTTACCTTAAAAAGGCTCAACAAGTTGCTACTTGTTGAGCCTTTTTAAGGTATCAGAGAGTATAAAAATTTCCGATTCCAAGCAAGAAGAACTAAGGCTTGGCGCAAGCCTTAGTTTTCTATGTGAGAAAAGGTTATATTTTTTCGTCTAGGTGGCGAATGGGAGATGGTTTGACGGAATAATTATGAGTTGCTATTTCCTTTTGCGTAGTTAGCATCTCTAAATCCATAAGATAGTCGATGGCTACTTTTTGAGATTCAAGAATGGTAAATAATTGCGTAAAGCCAGCCATGGCAAAAATTTCGTGGACCCCCGGACGGAGTGCACACAGCACTAACTTACTATTTGCTCTTTTCGTGCGTTTTAAGGCTGACAAAAAAGATCTTAAGCCGGCACTAGAGAGATATTCATTTTGTGAAAAGTCACAAATGATGTTAGTATGACCACCATCAATGAGCTCTGTTAAGATAGAATCCACCCTATGAACAGATACAGCATCAATGCGAGGAATTAATTCGATTATTTTTATACAGGCATACTCTTTAATATTCATATTGAATTACTCACTCCTTTTCTGGTTCATTATGGGGTGGTGGCATTGTTGTTGGGATGATGAGCACTTGGCTCCCTTTAATTTTACCTTCTAGGTTGTCCTTGATTTTATCAATATTTTGCTGTACTTTGGACATTGGTTGTTTTCCTTCAAATTCAAGGTAAATTTCGATGTATAGTACATCCGTTGTTCTGCGGAGTTTTATACCATGAATATCAGCGTAGTCATCAAAATAGGCTGATAATTCTTTAAGTACATTTATTTGCAGAGATTCTTCAATATCATAGAATTTATAAATATGTGTTAGACCAACACTTGTAAATTGTTCACGTATGGCAGGTTTTAACATACAAAAAGAAATTTGTCCATGTAAGCTATGTAATTGTTTGAGAATTGTGATAAAAACCTGTAATCCAGCCTTCGAAATAGATTCTGTTTTTGAAAAATCGCACATGATTTTTAAATGACCTTTGTCGATTAAACTGATTAAAGTGCTTTCTATCTTTAGGGAAGTGGTATCATCTACTTGTGCAGGGATTAGGAGAACTTTAATAGAGCCAAGAGAAGTAACTTCGATTTGCAAAATAGTACCCCCTTTTTAAGTAAGGATAATTGTTTTATTATACCATTAGTGTTTGGAGAATTAAAGAAATAAGTAAAGAGGTTTTAGAGAGAAATATCCATATTATTAATGAAATACAGAGGATTTATTTATAATCTTAGTTTATAATACAACTAAGATTATGTTGTAGCAATGCTGGAAAGGGGCCTTATATGAATCCAACTATTAATGACCATATTGCAATTATTGGCGTTCCAATGGACTTAGGAGCAGATCGCAGGGGCGTAGATATGGGGCCGAGTGCTATGCGGTATGCAGGGGTATGGGAACGCCTTCATACGATAGGGTATAAGATTGATGATAATGAGGATATTGTCGTGCATCGACCAGATTTTTGCCAAATTGATGGGGAAAATCTGAAGTACTTAGATGAAATCGAACGGGTTAATCTTGAACTTTGCCGACGGGTTGATGAAGAAATGACCAAAGGGCGTTTTCCTCTCATTCTTGGCGGGGATCATAGTATTGCCATTGGAACCATTGCAGGGGTATTGCAGCACAAGAAGAAATTAGGGGTTTTATGGTTTGATGCCCATGCCGATATTAATACCGCAGAAACTTCTCCGTCAGGCAATATTCACGGTATGTCGGTAGCGGTAAGCATGGGGCTTGGTCATAAACGATTGACCGACATTGGAGGCGCGGAAGCAAAAATAGATCCTAAGAAATTTGTCATGATTGGTATCCGGGATTTAGATCCTGGGGAAAAAGTGTTGCTAAAAGAATTGGGCGTTGCCGTGTATACCATGCATGAGATTGATACCATGGGTATGGCTAAGGTCATGGAAGAAGCAATTCGCATTGTTTCCGATGGTACAGATGGTATTCATGTAAGTTTTGATATGGATGTCATGGATCCTTTGCAAGCACCAGGTGTAGGTACACCTGTTGTGG
>JAPUES010000286.1 GCA_027492445.1 Sporomusaceae bacterium
GTGCTGTCTGCTGCACAAGAATTTCTTTGATACTTTCTTTCTCTGCGACCATATTTGCTCGCTTTTGTTGTTTAACCGTAGCATCTTCTCTAGTATTATCAATCAATTTTGCTACTAAACGCGAAACACGACTTAGTTCATTTTCCGATGCAAAAGCCGCTAAGTTGGCCAAATCATTGGTAATAAAATGATAAAAAGTCTCCTCAAAAGCTGACATTCCCGAATGGGAAAGGGCAAGCTTTTCTTCCTTTTCTTGTAGGGCTTTTAAACTTGATAATGGATATAAATGCGGATTTCTGACTCCATATTTAATGAGCTGCTCCTGAACATATAGAGCAACCGTTTCTTTCTCTTCTTCGTTATCGGCCAAATCAATGGCATTGATAATAAAAAACATTTTATCTAATTGAAAGGAATCTTTTACACGTCCTAGCTGAATTAAAAACTCTCGATCCGCTTTTGAAAATGCATGATTATAATACGTTACAAATAAAATAGCATCGGAATTTTTGATAAAATCAAAGGCCACCCCTGTGTGACGAGCATTAATGGAATCCGCCCCTGGGGTATCGACTAAGGTAATGCCACTTTGGGTTAAGGGACAATCATAATAAAGATCAATCCATTCCACAAAGCAGGACTTTTCCTCCATTGTAACATAATCACCAAATTCATTAATTGTTTTTTTGAGTACTGTACCTAGCTGTTCACTAAAAGCAGCATACCCTCTTATGAAAGCCTGCAAAAAAGCATAATTTGTTTTCTCAGCTGCCCCTAGCTGGTCCAACTGACTAGTAACTTTTTCTACTTTTGTTCTTGCATCGGCTAAGCTCTCAGCATGAAAATCAAATACTTTTAAAGCATGATTTACATCTTTGAGCATGGCACCTGCTTCTTTAAGCTTAATGAGAACCGTCCCATGTGGATAGGACTCATTGATAGGCTTAATTTTGCTAATTGCCGCTGTCATGGGATTGGGTGAAACAGGTAATACCCTTTCACCGATTAGCGCATTGGCAAAAGAAGATTTACCAGCACTAAATGCTCCAAATAAAGCAACGGTAAAACCTTTATGATTGAGTCTTTCTGCCTTTTCCTCTAGTTCAGCTGCAAGCTTCTTAAAGCCTGGCAAACCTTGAACAAGCTGTGCCGTCTTTTTCAATTTTCCCGCCGTCTGTTTCATCCGGTCTGAGTCGTTAACGGGTAATGGAGTTTTTGCTGGGGGAAGGGGCTGGTTTATACAAGGACTATTCTTTTTTTCCACCGGCTGGCTAGGCCCATCTTCCCCATAAACTACTTCAAACTCCTCTTCTGCTACATCAAATAAATGGTAAGGTTCATCTGGTAATTCCTTGGTGTCCACAAGTAGCGTTTCTAGTTTCCTTTGTTCACTACTCTCTGCAGACTCATATTTTTTCACCTGTTCAAATGCCCCGATATACCGCTGTAAGTTTGCTGCTTTTTGGCTTACTTGCACTTGGATAGCAGTATTTCTGTCCTGCAGGGCATGTAACATGTTAGCCTTAAGCTCAGCTAAACAATTTTTAGCCAAAACTTTAATTTCCGTTGCCACGTTATTTGTGTAATTTATAACATAATCCCCTGATAACCGTGCCCCTGGTTTTACAGCGGCGGCTAATAAATCCTTTGAAAATTGAACGGTAAAGCTTTGGATTTTTCCAAGCAATTCTTTTTGTTGGATCCCTTTCTCTTTTAAAAACCGCAACATAAAATCACGAAGATGCCACTCTATTAGTGATTTTGTTTTTTCCAGTATACCTTGGTAAAAGAGATTCAGTCGTTCTTCTCTTGTCGCTAAGGTTTTTTGTTTTGTAAACAACCATCCAACCTTAAATTCGCTCTGGCATGATTCCAAGTAGGCTTCTGCCAGCGCTCTAATTTCAAAGGGCATTACATAGGCATTCGTCATGATTTTATTGATTTCAGAATCAAATTCCTCTTCTGCCTTGCGAGGCCCTTCCACTAAAGAATTTTCTTCGTCCCTCAGCCTATCATAATTAGCGGCTAACTCTTCCTGCTCCCCGACAGATAATTCCTGTAAGATATTCTTGAAAGGTTCTAATTCTAGGTCATTTTGTTTCTTTGTTAGATCTAAATGGTCTTTGATAATTTTTTGCAGGGAATTAAAAATAGATTCCAGGAGTAAGCTATCTTTTTCCTCTAACCGCTCCGCCAAAAAGGCCTGCAACTCTAGAAATTGATTATATTCATGATCATCTTGTTTTAAAGAGGTATAAAAAATATCAGCTGGCTTTACTCCCCAGGATGAGAAGGCTTCCACCACACTTGTTTTAAATTCTAAAAAGGACAGTTCCTGATGGGAATGCTTATCCACTTGGTTAATCACAAGATAAATTTCTTTCCCTGCCTCTGTTAACTCTTTGGTAAACATAAAATTGAGTTCGGATTGAACATGATTATAATCCATGACATAAAAAATCACATCCGCAAGGTGAATCGCCGATTCTGTGGCAATACGATGGGCGTCATCTGCAGAATCAATACCGGGAGTATCCATAATAATAGTTTTACTAGGTAGCTTAGAATCCGAGTGGCTAATTTCAATTGCCTGGATTTGATCTCCGTCCTTGCAATAGTTCTTTACCATTTTATAATCATAGGGAGGGAGATATAAACGCGGTTTTCCCTTTTTAAAAAATACCTTTACATATTCTTCGCCCGCTTTGACTTTTACCAGATTGGCACTGGTTGGAATTGGGCTTGAAGGCAGTAAATTTTCCCCTACCAAACGATTGATTATCGTTGATTTCCCTGCAGAAAAATGTCCGCAAAAAGCAATGGTAAATTCCTCATTTACTAATTTAGCTGCTAATTGCTTAACTTTTACCCCATTGTCTTGATCATTGTGTTCTACTAAATATTCATAAACAGCTAAAAGCTTCCCTTTTAATGATTGAATTGTCATTTGACGACTCCCAGTTTGGATCATAAACAAATTCCCCTTATAACAAACTTTTTAATTGTTTTATTTTACACTATATAGTGACATATAGGCAACGTTATGTTCTCCACTAGGACAGAAATTAACCCCATACTTTAGATGCACAAGAGCATAACTGGGCAATAGATGAATAACATATTTTTTTATATTTTGTGATTGCTCTACAAAGATTGAAAATACATTAAAAATCTCCACCATCTGCTATCTCTGCAAAAAAATCATCTAGCCAACTTAAGATCGGTTCATAAAAATTAATTCACATACAAAAAAGAACTCCAGAGAAATTCTTCAAGAATTTCTCTGGAGTTCTTCTGTCAGCACCAGCAATACGACTCTCCACAACATACAAAATCAATATCTTTTTTTACCTACGATTTCCTGCGAAGGCGAAAACCGCTCTATGCTTTCTCAACTTGAGCACGACAGGCAACACAAGAGCGGATGCCACGCCGATTTGAACAAGGTTACCAGGCACTGATGCCATCGGTGCGAACCAATTGCCATAAATAATCCCCTCGGCGCCATAATAACCAACTATTTTAATGATACAAGCTGCTACCATTGCCAGGACATAGGCCTGGAAAGTCTGCCTCTTTTCACAAATGGCACCGACCGTATACCCCATGAACCCGACAATAATAAGTGTAAAGGGAGCCCATAACAGCCAACCGCCCATCACATCAAAAAGCGCCATGCCGATTCCTCCGGCCACAGCTCCTAACCAACGCCCGTAAAGAATGGCGATAACAAAGAGGGGTACATTGCCCAAATGAATTAAACCGCCATTAGCGGCAACGGGCAGACGAACATTTATAAATACGGTACAAACGAAAACAAGAGCAATCCCCAAGGCCGCATAGACTAGATGTTTGGTTTGAACTAAGGATTGTTTATCCATATCTGCTGTTCACCCTCCTATCACTTGAAATCATGATCACAAACCCTTTTCTTGAACTACTATCTTTATCCTTTCGCGAGACGGTGGGCTGCGTGATAGGTCGGCCCCACATAGGAGTTAATTGGAAACCCATGCTGGATAGCTTGTGTAACAAACTTTTTAGCTTGGGCGACTGCCTCTGGCACTGCTAACCCCTGGGCCAGTCCCGAAGTAATCGCTGCGGCATAAGTGCAGCCAGCTCCATGGGTGTAATTAGTATCAATTTTCGGCGTTTCAAAAAGAGTAAATTCTTTGCCGTCATATAGTACGTCAATCGCCTTTTCCGTACCTAGCTTAGCACCGCCCTTGATTAGCACATATTTAGAACCGAGTGCGTGAATTTTAACAGCCGCTTCTTTCATGGTATCAACGGAGTGAATGCGAACACCACTCAGCTGGCTGGCTTCAAATACATTCGGCGTAATAACGGTAGCCCGTGGCGCAAGCTGCTGACTTATAGCAATCGCTGATTCTGGATGCAGCACTTCATCTGTACCCTTACAAATCATGACGGGGTCAATGACAATGTTTTTTACTTGGTATTCGTCAAGTTTTCTCGCAACAAGGGAAATAATCTCAACAGTGCCCAGCATGCCGGTCTTCATAGCATCTACCCCAATACCACCAAGTACCGTATTGATTTGGGCTTCCAATGCTTCGAGGGATAAGGGATAAACATCATGAGCCCAGTTATTAGCAGGATTTTGGGCAACCAGCACAGTGATTGCTGTCATGCCATATACACCAAACTCCTGAAAAGTTTTTATGTCGGCCTGCAAGCCAGCGCCGCCGCTCGTATCTGATCCGGCTATAGTGAGTGCCTTAGGTACTTTCATTTAAAAAAATCCTCCTGTCAAACTAAGATAATGCTTTTGCTTAGATTCTTTGCAAAACATGTTTGTATTATAAAACAAATCTGATTCTATTGAAATATACAGTTTTTATATTTT
>JAPUES010000287.1:0-3054 GCA_027492445.1 Sporomusaceae bacterium
TCATCTATCTTTATCTTGACTTACAACATTCGGCTACAATCGACCTAACAGTCGAAGCAGAAAAAATCGGTTTCTTTTTTGCAGGCATTTTACCCGCCGGGCTTGAAAACCAAGATGCACTCCTATTACAATATCTCAATGCCCCCATTGCTTGGGAGGATATTAAACTTGCAAACCCCTTTGCTCACGAACTACTGGCCTATATACGTCAAGAATCAGAAGCATCGGTCATTAGCCCTGGGTAACCAACCGCCACTGAAGTTTATTCAGGCGCTGGGAGGCTTCTGTTAGCATCCTAATGGCGATATCAGGATAGGAGTACAGCAATCGTTTCAGTGCCTCTCCATCAATCACTAGCATCGTCGCCTCTCCCATGATTACTTGGGCCCTAATCACCGACGGGGAATCTGACAATATACTATCTTCCCCAAAACACTCATTCCCTGTAAGGACACTAATGGTAGTTTCTTGTCCCCCACTCATGTTACCGCCGATTTCTACATACCCATCCCCAATCACGTACATACTGGAAACCCGTTCGCCAGCACTAATAATAACGCTTTGGTCTGCATAACATTCTAGTCTGGCAATCCCAGCAATCCGGCTGATTTCATCTAGGGTAAGTCCTTTGAATGGCGCTGCCTGCCCCACCAGGACAAGCTTTTCCATTTCTCCTTCGTACTCTTTCTTCTTCATATCTTCACTCTTTTCTACCTCATAACTGCTCGCGGCCACAATCTTTTGAATCCAGCTATCACTGCATACTGCCAGGTCCAGTATTTCTTCTGGGTTTACCCCCTGATTGGGTTCATACTCCTCATCCTGATCAATCGCCTGTACTATTGCCTGACTCAATCGACGATACCCAAGGCCCTCCGCCAAAATATCTAGGCCTGCTTCCCGTCTGTTATCATCCTTACTATAAACTGCATTTTTAACACTCTGAATCGTAGTAAGGTCCGTAAATATACCGAGTACGGCCCAGGCCCCCTCAAAGATATCCTGCCTCATTTCACTAAATCGTAAGTTAGCAAGGGCAGCCAGTTTGGGCTGTCCTATTTCGTGTAAGGCCCATACAATCTCGTCACCATTCCTAATTGTTTTTAGCCGTTCCTCGCATGAATCTACAAGAGTTTCCTTACCTTGGGTACTAGTTTCCATTTCAGCAAGTACCCTTATGGCCGTCTGCCAGTTTTTAGTTTCTGGCTGATACAAGGCCTCCTTAATAAGTGGCATAGCCGCCAAACCAATTTCTATTAGTGATTGAACCGCTACTTTACCGTATTGAGAGCCTCGATTTGGTAGCTGGCTCAAAATATCTGGTACAGCGAGATTCCACCTTAGCTTACCTAAGCACTCTAGAGCAGCTAGGCACACCCCTGAATGATCGCTAGTGTTCAGGATTTCATGAATGCTAGCCCCATATTCTTCTGCGCCTAGATCTCCCACTACTTCACAAGCATAAATGGTCTTATCACCGCCAGCAGTGAGCATTGCCTGAAGAAGCAAAGCCCGGCTACCCTCTGTAGCAAGATCCTGAGCTCTTCCTAATACCCTGAGCCCTTCCGCCACAATCTGAATATTGGCATCTTGCAAAGCCTGGCGAAAAGGCGCTAAACCTTCCTCATTGTACTCTGGAACAACTGCCTGTAGTGCCAAGAGACGAATCTCATCATCCTCATGGGTTAAAAAGGTTTTTATAGGTATCGCCAAGTCCGTTATATGTAGAGTTCTATAAATTTCAAGACCCAGTTTTATCTTACTCTTGTCTTCCTTAAGAAGTGCTGTCACTGGTTCTAATTCCTCAGCACTTACCTTTTGTCCTGATAAGATAAAGGGTATATCTTGAATGGCTAGGTATCGATCCCGCACATTATTAATTAGCTGAGTAAAATATAGTTTTTTTTGTTTTATGGCTAGTAGTAACATACAGACTGTAAGCAGTAACCCTAGCATGGATAAGCCAGTTAGGTTAACAAAACCTAGGGAATGCAGCGCCGCCATAGCGGAACAAAGTAGTTTACCACCAGCGAATAACGCTCCACCAAACACTAGTCTTACGCCTGTCCGTTGGTTTTCTGGAATGGTCTTGAAAAACATTTGATAAGTTGGGTCGGCAACGGTGTACATCACAATATACATCATAACGCCACCAACAAATACGGCCGTTAATGTCCATGGACTAGCAATCCATACTGTCAGTTGGGAAAACGCTAATACGGAAAGACCCGCTATCATGATGACTATCTTTCCAATACCAAGGCGTTCCAGTAAGGGACCTAACAAGACACCCCCTACAACTAAGCTAGCGGTGTAATAGATTGCAAAAAACAATCCCCAAAAGGCCGTTAACTCTTCCTCATTACTATATATGGACTTACTTACTGTCGTCAGCTCATATTCCATTAAAAAAGCAGCGCCATATACGAATACCATCACCAAGAGAGCAACACGTAAAAACGCGGACTTATGAATAAGCTTGATACTACTAAGCATATCGGAACTTTGTTCCTTTTCCGTCAATGCACTCATTGGCTGTATGTAACGTACAACTAATTGCCACCAAGCTTTCCCAGCTACCACCATCATACATGGCCAGATAAAATAAATAAATTCTGGGCTTATACCACCGTTTCCAGAATTGGTGTGATTGATAAGAAATCCCGTAAGTATGCTACCAAGAGTATAGCAACCAATCAAGACAGGAAATATCCGCTTGGCCTGCCGCGTCGTACACATATCTTCTGCTAGCACCCACAGCACCGTTATAAATCCTCGCTCAGCAAGATTAGAGGTAAGAAACAGCACTGGATAAAACCAAGATGCCTGAACGCTGAAAAACTGTATACTAAGTAATGCGAGACCATCTAGTAAAACAGTTGCCGTTAAGCAACCATAGACCATCTTTAAAAAATTAGCTTTACCATATAACTCCGCCAATTTGACAAAGGCCCATATCTCTAGAGGAATAATTCCAACTTCAATCAAGTACATGATTGGCAAATATTCTACACCAAATCGCAGACTAAACAAGGATTGATAACTTGTTTCAGC
>JAPUES010000287.1:3154-4860 GCA_027492445.1 Sporomusaceae bacterium
GCACCATAGGTCATTGACCCATGATAATTCCCCACACGAATGGCTACTTTGTCACTGAATTTATGTTCTATACCAATTGAATATTCCCGTGTGGAATTATAAGCCTCCGTTGCATTATATACATCAAAGGCTACTATTGTCTTATTGTCTGGTCGATAAGCAACAGCAGGCCGCCAATTGCCTTCTTTGCCTCTACCGGAAGCATCTTGTATTAAAAGGCCATAGGAAAGCTTATCGCTTGCTTGATATAAGAGACCGAGATCCGTTGAATAAGTAGTATTGCTAGATTTACCTAAGGTTCTGACTCCAGCCTCAACAATGCCGTCAACACTCTCCTTTTCTTGACGGATATTCACGCCAACTGACAAATTATCGTTGATTTTCTCGCCGTAAGAAAGGGTCCACCACGTGGATTTATAATTGATTCCATAATTGTCACTGTCAGCACCATAAGCAGCAGCGTCTCTATTATTTGTATAGTGAAGGCCCATACCAGATTTACCATTCTCAAGTGGCATGGTAAATTCAAAAACATCAATATAGTTGATGCTCTCTCGATTATTCGTTGCCTTTTGCCAGCCAAACTGCCGCTCTTTAACATTTGCTAATCCAGCGGGATTCCAATAAACGGATTGCACATCATCTGCGACGGCAATAAAGGCTCCCCCCATCCCCATAGCTCTTACTCCATAACAAGCAAAAGCTGTTGGAGCTGTAATACTCGTAGCTAACGCTGTAGCAAGTATTGCCGAAAGTATTTTTTTCTTCATAAAATAGCCTCCTCTTAACACTTCATTTATCCTATTTATACCTTTTCTCTACAGATTGATTCTAGATATCCCCCTTTATTCCCTGCAAAAGAAAGCGATAATTGTAAGTAATGATTAGAATAACACTAAGGGTGCCCCCTAAGAGGATTTTTCATCCTAGTAGGGGACACCCTCATTTTATTATCCATTTCATTCTTTCGATAAGTTTGTTAAACTTTGCTGAATCGCTACTAACTGTTCCGTTGGGACTCCGCCATCTAAGGCTGAGAGCAAGCTTAAATAAAAGTCATCCGTCTGCTCGGTCATTTGCAGGATTAGCTTTTCAAACTCACCCTCCATGGCATGTCCATATAAAGCTTCTATCCGTTGTTGTTCTTTTTGTAAATACTCATCGGCTGCGGCACTAAGCACATGATAAATCTCATCACTCATTAATTTATTTTCTTGTTTTTCAAAGAATGCTTTGGGATTTTTAAAATAAGACATTGCTTTTGAAAACAACCCATGCTGAATCTCTTTGAAAGCTACTTCAAAATCAATTTGTGCGTTATCCTCAAATTCAAAAAGGGAAAAGGATAAATCCTGATTCATCTCACCAATCATTTCAACAAGCGTTAGCTGATATTCCCCTGTTATTTTTTCAGCAAAGCGATCTAATCTTACCGTCGTTGCTCTCATTTCCTGTGCAAATTCAAAGCCAAATTCTTCGAGTAATTCCTCTAGTGCATTGCGCAACGCTTTTTTCAGGTTACGGCCATCATCCCGCAGCACACTAGGATTGAATGCTTCTTTAAAGAAATCATTAAACCGTAAAAATACCCGTTGCTTTATATAATAAATTAATACTTCTATTTGTTGATCCAGACGGTTTTTTAAATTTTGTGCTGTCTGCTGCACAAGAATTTCTTTGATACTTTCTTTCTCTGCGACCATATT
>JAPUES010000288.1:0-9659 GCA_027492445.1 Sporomusaceae bacterium
GATATGGATGTCATGGATCCTTTGCAAGCACCAGGTGTAGGTACACCTGTTGTGGATGGACTAACCTATCGAGAAAGCCATCTCGCTATGAGACTAATTTCCGAGGCCAATATCGCTAATAGTGCTGAGTTTGTTGAAGTGAATACAGTCCTTGATAACAGGAACCAAACGGCGAGAGTTGCTGTAGCTTTAATAGGGTCTTTACTTGGTGAAAGTCTAAAATAAAAGAATAAGAAAAAAAGCAGATGAATTTCATCTGCTTTTTGCTATAGTCGGTTATTTTTCTAGCGTATTTAGGATGACTTTTCTTAAAGATAAGGAACCATCGACTACTTCGAGTTTTACCTTATTACCTTCGGTGATTTGATTGTGAACCAGCATCTTACTAAGCTTTGTTTCCACGGACTGACTGATTTGGCGGCGCAGAGGGCGGGCGCCAAAGGATGGATCATAGCCCTCTTTTGCTAATAGTGTAAGAGCAGCCTCATCCCACAGCAAGGTAATGTTTAGCTGGTTTTCTAGACGTTCATTCAGTTTAGTCAGTAGAATACCTGTAATGCTGCTGACTTGTTCTAAGGTCAGGGCATTGAATACGATAATTTCATCAATGCGGTTTAAAAATTCGGGACGGAAATAATTCTTAACCAAATCTAAGACCAGCTCTTTGGCTACGGAAAATTCATTTTGCAAAATATCAGCCGAGCCTATATTAGAGGTCATAATAATTACCGTATTTTTAAAGTTGACCATACGTCCTTTCCCATCGGTTAGACGCCCATCATCAAGGATTTGAAGCAAAATATTTAAGACATCGCTATGAGCTTTTTCAATCTCATCTAGGAGAATAACACTATAGGGTCTGCGGCGCACCGCCTCTGTTAATTGACCGCCTTCCTCATGACCGATATAACCAGGAGGGGCCCCGATTAGTCTGGCTACCGTATGCTTTTCCATATATTCGCTCATATCGACTCGAATCATATTCCGATCGTCATCAAAGAGAACTTCTGCTAAGGCTTTGGCAAGTTCTGTTTTACCAACTCCTGTGGGGCCAAGGAAGATAAAGGATCCAATGGGGCGGTTGGGGTCTTTTATTCCGACTCTAGCGCGAATGATAGCATCGCTGACAGCTTCGACAGCCTTGTCTTGACCGACCAAGCGCTGATGCAAAATGTTTTCTAGGTTAGCAAGTTTTTCTCGCTCGCCAGTTAGCATGCGGCTTACAGGAATGCCTGTCCAACGACTGATGACCTTTGCAATATCATCTTCACTTATTTCTTCCTTTAATAAGGTTTTACTCGTTCTTTTTTGGGCTAAGAGTTCTTCTTCCTGAGCGAGCTGTTTTTCTAGCTCGGGAAGACGACCGTATTTTAGTTCGGCTAAGTGAGCGAGATCGTAGGATCTTTCCGAACTTTCCATTTCCATTTTCACCGCTTCTATTTCTTTTTTGAAACTGCGCAAGCGAATGATAGCCTGTTTTTCCCTTTCCCACTGGTTTTTAAGAGCAGCTGTTTGCTGACGTAATTCTTTCAATTCTTCTTGAATACGTGCCAAGCGATCTAGGGAGGCGGTATCGCTTTCCTTTTTTAAAGCCTGCTCTTCAATTTCTAGCTGCATCACGCGCCGGAAAATTTCATCGAGCTCGCTGGGCATAGAATCAATTTCCGTACGCAGTTTAGCACTGGCTTCATCCACGAGGTCAATAGCCTTATCAGGCAAAAACCGATCCGTAATATAACGGTCAGATAATACTGCTGCTGACACTAAGGCTGCGTCTGTAATACGGATACCATGATGAATTTCATAACGCTCCTTAAGTCCTCGTAAGATAGAGATAGTATCTTCAACCGTGGGTTGGCCGACGGGTATTGGTTGAAACCGGCGCTCGAAAGCAGCATCTTTTTCAATATATTTTCGATACTCATTTAAAGTAGTGGCGCCGATGCAACGTAGCTCGCCGCGGGCAAGCATGGGTTTTAAGAGGTTACTGGCGTCCATCGAGCCTTCTGCTGCGCCAGCCCCGACCAAAGTATGGAGTTCATCAATAAAGAGTAGTATTTTACCGTCGGCTTTTGTTATTTCCTTAAGGACATTTTTTAGCCGTTCTTCAAATTCACCACGAAACTTAGCTCCGGCCACGAGAGAACCTAAATCTAAAGAATATAGCATTTTGTTTTTCAAAGTCTCTGGTACATCACCAGCAACGATGCGCCGTGCAAGGCCTTCCACAATTGCTGTTTTGCCAACGCCTGGTTCACCAATGAGTACGGGATTATTTTTGGTGCGTCGTGATAATATTTCCATGACCCGGCGAATTTCTTCATCCCTGCCAATGACAGGGTCGAGCTTTCCTTGTTCAGCCATCTTAGTTAGGTCACGGCCGTATTTTTCGAGAGCTTGGTAACCTTCTTCCGGGTTGTCGCTTGTAATGCGCTGTCCCTGGCGGTATTCATTTATAATTTTTTGTATGCGACTACGATTGAGACCAAATTGTTTGCAAAGGTGTACCACATCACTATCCCCATCATCGACAATCCCTAATAATAAATGCTCGGTACTGACAAATTCATCTTGCATCTTAGCGGCTGTTTTTTCCGCTAAAGCCATGACACGAATCATGGCAGTATTCATTCTAAGGCCCGTATCTTGTCCGCGCACTGCTGGTTGTTCTTTCAGTAGTTGTTCTAATTTTGCCTGAAATAATGTGACGTCCATTTGGGATTGACTTAAGATTTCCTTTAATAAACCTTCTGCTTCTTTTACTAAGGCGAGCAATAGATGACGGGTTGTGACTTCTTGATGATAATGCATTGCACTTAATTGCTGGGCTTCTTGTAGAGCCACCATTGCTTTTTGCGTAAATTTATCTTGTGCCATACTTTATTCCTCCTGATATGCTTTTCAAGTAAGTGTTAAAATGTGAGTGATGGAGAGCACCTCTAAAACGATTTTAGAGGTGCTCTATTGGTTACTTATTTAAAAACAATCACACGATCTTTTAGAGGTTTAAATTCCTTTGCACCAGGGGTAACAGTCGGTTTGCCAAAGGGCAGTTGGGCAATTAGTTTCCAGGTTTGCGGTACTTTCCATTCTTCCGACACTTGATTTTCGATTAAAGAACCATAGTGCTGCAAGGAAGCGCCAAAACCTTCAGCCTCTAATGCCGTCCACACAACAAATTGTAGCATCCCAGAGGACTGTTGGGACCAAATGGGAAAATTGTCTTTATATAAGGAAAAGTTAGTCTGCAGTTGCTGGATAACACTTTCATCTTCAAAGAATAAGACAGTGCCATACCCATTTTTAAAAGAGTTGATTTTTTCCTCAGTAGGCAAAAAGTTATCTTCGGGCAGGAGTTTGCGGAGGGACTCTTTGGTGATATCCCATAATTTATCTTGATGTACTCCTAATAAAAGGAGTACTCGTGCGCTTTGTGAGTTAAATGAGGAGGGAGTGTGTTTAACAGCAGTCTCAATTATTTCTTCAATTCGCTCATCCTTCACAACGGCTTCTTTGCTGATTCCATAGATGGAACGCCTGTTTTCTAAAGCAACATAGAAATCTTTTGACATGAATATCACTCCATTCAATAATTTTATACTAGCTAAATTATACCATTTATTTTATAAAAAAAATACGTATCCTTTTACCAAAAGAAAAGATCAGTCCTTTTATAGATAAATAGCAAGCCATATTATATGAAGAAAAAGAAGAAAATATTACTTGTAGGTGGAGTGTTAAATATAAACTGCCGTTAGCATAGAAATAGGGTTAGTAGGGCATAAATAGTTTGGCGTAAATGGGGATAGTATCCATAGGGGTGTTCATTATGCCAAATATAATAGGAATCATCATATGTACTTATATTGCTGGTATCTGGTTTGCTACTGACAGTAGTGTTTACTTACCCTTACTGTATAGTAGTGTCATCCTTGTTATCTGTAGTATTGCTTGGCGGCTTTATGCTCAGAAAAGTATTATATGGCCAGTAGCTTGTTTGTTTTTTTGCCTTGGTATCCTGCGTTTTATCCATGATGAGGCAAGGGATTCTAGGGATATTAGCAATTATATCGGGCAAAACGTGACCCTAGAAGGTGATGTTAAGAATATACCAGAGATAACTATTTTAGAGGATGGTAAGAATAAAGCTCGCTATATACTAGCAATCAGGAGTGGGAAAAAAAGTGATAAGACTCTTCTTCCTATAGTAGGAGCAATCTATATTTCTCTAACGCAGTCACAGGATATGCCTGTACCGCGCGTCGGGGATGCAGTGAGAGTTACGGGAGAAGTTAGGGGACTTTATGGCTATAACAATCCTGCTCAATATGATAGTGTAGGGGCTGCTAAGCGGCAAGGTATCGGCGCTAGTATGTCAACGCAGAAACAAGAAATTAAAAATAGGGAGGGAAAGAAGAGTCTTACCTATCGTCAGAAGCTTGGAAACTGGCGAGAAGAGATACTAAATAATATGAAAAGGGTTATGCCGAAGGAGCATGCGGCTATTTTAGGGGGAATGTTATTTGGGGGCTATCAAGGCATTCCTAAAGACATTGTTGCTGATTTTGTAACAACAGGCATTGTTCATATTTTATCGGTCTCAGGATCTCATATTGCATTGGTAGTCGGGGTAATTACGGTACTTGGCACCTTTTTAGCAAAACGGTTTTCTCTTCCAGGGAGTATTGTACCCTTATTATCGGCTGGTATTGTTACCTTTTATGCAGTTTTTTGTGGCTTGACGCCTCCGGTACTGCGCTCTTTAATTATGGGGATTATTGCCTTATTGGCAGTATGTTTTGAGAGAGAAAAAGATGCTGGGAATGGACTATTCTTAACGGCCCTTGGGATGCTCATTTATCAACCGTCTTTGCTATATGATGTAAGTTTTCAGCTGTCCTTTGCTGCTACAGGAGGTTTAGTATTTCTATATACTCAAACCGTGCAGGCGATGCACGCCTTGCCGTCTCCTTTCTCTAAGCTGTTAGCAGTGACAATAACGGCGCAGCTTGGAGTGCTGCCTGTTGTGGCCTGGTACTTCAATAGCTTTTCTCTTAGCTCTTTTCTTAGTAATATTATCGTTGTTCCTTTGATTGAAGGAATTGTAGTGCTAGGTTTATTTGGGGCAGTAACAGGAATGGTGGTCGGGATTGTTGGCAATATTGTAATGGTAATTTGTAGTTTGTTGATTAGCGTTGTTGTTGCCTGTAATTCTTGGTTGGCCTCTCTGCCGGGGGCGACCTTATATATGCCATCGATTGGTATTGTAGGGGGAAGTTTATATTATATATTGCTAGCATGGGTGTATGGGTATAAACCCAAAAATATGTTATCATTAACAGAGGTAATAACAAGATGGCCGAAAGAAAGTGCTAGCGTAGTTCTTAGCATAACCATGCTTGTTTTTAGTTATTCGTTGTGTCCCAAGCCTGTCGCTGTTCATTTTATTGATGTAGGACAAGGAGATGCTACTCTTATTATTACGCCTCATGGGCGGGCGGTTCTAATCGATACTGGAGGACTAGTCGGGGCAACAGAGTTTGACATTGGAGAACGAGTGGTGCTGCCTTATTTGAAGCATTATGGGGTACTCGCCATTGATTATTTATTTTTAACTCATGGGCATCAAGATCATGCCGGCGGGGCTGCCGCCATTGCGAAAGCACTACCGGTAAGGAATAGTATAGTAGCTCGGGAAAAATATACGCAAGCGGTAAGCAAGCTAGTTCGCGCGGATAAGAATAACTGTATCATCCCTGTGTATGAAGGACAGGAAATTAGGCTTGATGGTGTTTGTATTAAGGTAATCCATGGGGAAGGGGAAGATGGCTTTCGGCAAAATAATGAAGTATCTAGTGTAGTGCAAATTAGTTATGGAAAACATAGCTTTTTGCTAACGGGTGATCTTACAGGTCAAGGGGAAGAAACGATTCTTACTAGTGGGAAGAATATTCAAAGCACAGTACTTAAGGTTGGTCATCATGGTGCTAAAAGTTCAACAACCAGTGCTTTTTTGCAAGCCGTGACACCGGAATATGCCGTTATTTCTGTGGGAAAAAATAATTCCTTCGGTCATCCTCATCCGGAAACTATCCAGCGTTTGGTAGACGAAAACAGTAAAATATACCGTACAGACCAGCAGGGGGCCATTGTATTTAAAACAGATGGCAAGAAAATAATAGTAGATACTTTTATTCCTAGTGGCAGAGAGGGGGTATAAGATGAGTTATATAGAAATGATCGAGGAAATTAAAAAAGGGCAGATTAAACCCATCTATCTTCTTTATGGAGAAGAAACCTATTTCATTAGAGAACTAGAACAAGCGGTTATTAAGGCGGTGCTAGCTCCTGATGAGCTGGATATGAATCTTATTATTTTAGAACGGGATCCAGGGGTAAACGAACTCATGGCCTTAATTGACACAGTGCCCTTTATGGGGGGCAAGAATGTGATTATTGTGCGGGGCACCGCCTTCTTTCGTTCCCGTAAAAATAACAGTGAAGAAATAGAAAGTTCTGATGGAAATGAGGAACGATTGCAGAAAATCCTTAGTACCATTCCTGATTATGTCCATGTGGTTCTTTCCACAACAGATAAAGTGGATAAACGACGCAAGCTATTTAAAATGGTGGAGAAACATGGCGCTGCAGTCGAGGTATCCCAATTAAAGGTTAAGGATGTACGTGGCTGGTTAATTGGAAAATTAGCAACACTTAATAAACAAATGACCAGTGAGGCGATGGAGTATTTCCTTGGAATTGTTAGTATGATGTCGAAAGTATCATTAGGTTTTTTACACAATGAATTAGAGAAAGTAGCCTTATATACAGGGGAAAGAACTAAAATTAATCAACAGGATTTAGTGGAAATTATGGCGGCGATTCCTGAAATATCTGTTTTTTCTATGATTGATGCTGTTAGCCAAAAACAGGTAGGTAAAGCCTTAGCGTTCATCGGTGAACAGTTACAGGTAGGAGAACATCCTTTAAAGCTAATTACATTATTAGCCCGCCAAGTACGTATGATGTGGCAGGCTAAGGAAATGGCGCTGATGGGATATAATAGTCGTGATATTGCCGAAAAATTAGGCTTAGTTCCCTTTATTGCTGAAAAAATGCTAAAACAAAGTAATAATTTTAAAACCGAAATGTTAAAAGACACAATGGTAGCCTTAGCCGCTGCGGATCATGGTTTGAAATCCGGCAAAGCCAATCCAATGGTGCTAGAGGAGATTATTATTAAGATGTGTAGCTAATTAGATAAGTAAAATCCCCTGTTCATTTTGTAATGAACAGGGGATTTTTTCTTAATTACTTAGCTAAGGTATTAAGTTTACGGGCCAAGCGAGATTTTTTACGAGCTGCGGAATTTTTATGAACAACGCCTTTGGCGGCTGCTTTGTCAATAGTTCTGCTAGCTTTAACCAAAAGGGCTTTAGCCTCATCAGAGTTGCCAGCAGTTACAGACTCAACTACTTTACGAGAAACAGTTCTAATGGTTGATTTCACCGCAAAGTTTCTTGCACGTCGCTCAGCATCAGTTTTTACGCTACGTTCAGATGATTTAATGTTTGGCAAATGATTCACCTCCTTAAAGAGCATGTTACCTACAGTATTCTAGCATGTGATGCTATAAAATGCAAGTAACAATTAACAAATTTGTCCTTACCCCTTTATAACTATTAAAAAGATAATAACTCATCCTTTTATTATAAAGCATATCTGCCGTATAGCCAATCTATATTCAGGATAAAATAGTCATAATTTTAAAAATGAGGAGGAAATCATGTGACAGAGGTTACTTGGACGCCACGCACGGATTTAGCCTTAGAAGCTAGGGAGATGGTAAACACAAAAGTCAGTGAAGAGATTCCGGGAGTTGTTGTTGAAACGCTAGAAGAGGATGAAGTTGTTATTACTACTGTAAAGATTACTACGCCAGAAGCAGAGCGGATTATGGGAAAAGACCAAGGGACCTATATTACCATTGAAGCCCAAGGCCTTCGTTATAAAAATACACCCTTACAGGAAAGAATAATGAAGAAATTAGGTCAAAAATTAGTAGATCTAGTTGAACTTCCTAAAAATGCAATGGTATTAGTCATTGGGCTAGGGAATCGAAATATTACACCGGATGCCTTAGGTCCACGGGCAGTAGAGAAAATAGTGGTTACTCGTCATTTGCAGGAAATGCTATCGCCAGAGTTAAAAGGCGGTGTCCGGTCTGTATGCGCCATTGCTCCAGGAGTACTTGGCATTACGGGTATGGAAACTACAGAAATTGTACAGGGAATTGTTGGCAAAATAAAACCCGATTTAGTGATTGCGATTGATGCGTTAGCCGCCGCTTCTAGCCGCAGGGTACTTACAACCGTACAGCTCGCTAATACAGGGATTAGCCCAGGGTCGGGAGTCGGTAATAAACGATTTGGCTTAAATAAACACTCACTAGGCGTACCTGTAATTGCCATTGGTGTGCCAACCGTTGTACATGCTTCTACCATTGCCATGGATACCATAGATGTCTTGCAGGAACATGCTCCTTTTGCCCGTTATTTTAAAAGTATGGAACATCTATCCGAGGAGGACCGAAGAACCATTGTTGGACAGGTTTTGCCTGAACTCCTTAGTGATTTGATGGTAACGCCCAAAGAAGTAGACCGCTTTATTGAAGATATTGGGGTGGTAGTAGCAGGAGGAATCAATCAGGCGATGCACCCTAATATTGATTACGAAAATATACATAGATATCTTCATTAAAGGAATAAGAATCTAGCAGACTCAAGTACTAACTATTTCCTCCTATGCATATACATTGTATGTAAACAGAAATAATGACAACCTATGTTTGATTCCAAGCAACAGGAATGTCAACAGGAGGAAATCATGGTAACAAGACGCTTACGCCATCGGACGCAAAAGATAAACTTTCTTAAAAAAATATTGTATATTGGGATATGTAGCCTTGGGCTATGCCTTGGAATTTGGCAATTTAACCATTGGTCGGAAGACAGTTTGCCTGTAAGTGCTACTGTGGGATTACGGCAGCAAGCATTGCAATTGCCAAAGTGGCATGAGGCATTGTTTCTTGGGATACCTAGACTTATTGCTGCTTCCGATGGGAAATTATTGCTTGCGCAAAAGAGGGAAAGTAATCCACCTGAGATGCTGCGAGATATGATATTGTTTTTTGCCAACATCGATATTTTAGATATGCGGTCCCTATTACAAGCTGAGATTCCTGTACTAGCTAGCATTAAGACGGACAGCCAGGTAGTCAGTGCGATGAATATTCCTGATTTTCCTAAATTTGAAATGGTGAATCAGGTAGCAAATGCAAAACCTTTGGTAGGTATTTATTTTACACATACAGCCGAATCCTTTGTACCAACTGCTGGAGTTACCCACCGACCTGGCGGACAAAAAGGAGATATCGTAGATGTGGGAGAAGCGTTGACTAAACGTCTTACTGCTTATGGTATCAAAACAGTGCAAAATAGCACCATTCATGATTACCCAAGCTTTATGAAGGCTTATGGCGCATCAGAAATTACCGTATCAAAAATGGTAGCAGAAAACCCATCGTTACAAATGTTATTTGATGTTCATAGAGATGCTGACAAAAGAGAAAACTATCTGGCAAATATAAATGGAATAGC
>JAPUES010000288.1:9759-16387 GCA_027492445.1 Sporomusaceae bacterium
GAACGTGGCATTGAATTATTTGGTGATATAGTGGCTGAAATTATTCAAGAAAATAAATAATAAAATGAGATGAAGAGATGTTTTGTCTATTAGATTCTCAAGAGGCGGGGAAGGTTTTTCGCGGGTTTTTATTTTTAATTGTGATAATAATCCTTGGCGTATCCATCGCGGAAGGACAGCTAAATACTCTAACGCAGAGGCAGGAGAGTGCCTATGTCTTTAGGGTTAGCAGTGATTCACAAGGAAGATATTCTATTTATCTATTAGGGTCTAATTATAATGTGACTGCTTTATATTCCGTGGGACAATTTATTAATAATGAAGAAAATATCGTTATAAATACACCTTATTGTAGGATGAATGTACCGAAGTATATGGAGTTTGATTGTAAAAAAGAGCTGGTTTTACTAGAAGTATGGGCTAAATTGCTGGTAGAAGAATTGGGAAAATGCAAACAAACCTTGGATCAATATATAAGTTTTTTAGAGCAAAGATTCAATGTTTACATGAGACAGTATAGGTAATGCTTGCAGGTGTCTAGTAGCAGGTGATATAATCAATACCAGTAATTATTTGTCTATGTAAGGAGGCTTTATATGAAAACCAGCAACATCCGCAATTTTTCGATAATTGCTCATATAGATCATGGAAAATCTACACTTGCCGATCGACTAATTGAGTATACGGGTACTCTTTCCTCTAGGGAGATGGAAGCTCAAGTCTTAGATCATATGGATCTTGAGCGAGAACGAGGCATTACCATTAAGGCCCAAGCAGTGCGCTTATCTTATACTGCTAAAGATGGGGAAACTTATATGCTAAACCTCATTGACACACCAGGACACGTTGACTTTACTTATGAAGTATCCCGTAGTTTGGCAGCTTGTGAAGGAGCCTTACTTATTGTTGATGCTGCCCAAGGAATTGAAGCGCAGACCTTGGCAAATGTATATTTAGCTCTAGATAATAACCTAGAGATTATTACTGTTATTAATAAAATCGATTTACCAAGTGCCGATCCAGAACGGGTAAAACAAGAAGTAGAAGATGTTATCGGCCTCGACACTTCAGAGGCCGTACTTACTAGCGCCAAAACAGGTATTGGTATTGAAGAAGTACTCGAAGCCATTGTGAAAAAAGTGCCGCCACCACAAGGGACAAATGAAGAACCTTTATGCGCTCTTATTTTTGATTCTCATTTTGATGCCTATAAAGGTGTTATTGCCTACGTAAGGGTGATGAATGGTACCATTCGACCAGGGATGAAGATGAAAATGATGGCTACCAACAAGACCGTTGAAGTCACTGAGGTTGGCGTCTTTAGACCCAATATGACCAATGTAGCAGAACTCGGACCAGGACATGTTGGTTTTGTGTCTGGTAGCATTAAAAATGTAAAAGATGTACGAGTGGGTGATACCATTACCGATGCAGATAGACCTGTGGCTGAGGCTCTTCCTGGTTATCGCAAGGTTACGCCTATGGTTTATTGTGGTTTATATCCCGTTGACACTTCCGATTACGATATTCTGCGCGATGCACTGGAAAAGCTAAAACTGAATGATGCATCTTTAGTATTTGAACCAGAAACTTCTATAGCTTTAGGCTTTGGCTTTCGGTGCGGTTTCTTAGGGCTTTTACATATGGAAGTTGTACAAGAACGGCTAGAACGGGAATATAATCTTTCTCTCATTACAACGGCGCCAAGTGTTATCTATAAAGTTTTCAGGACCAATGGAGAAATTTTTGAAATTGAAAATCCTTCAAAATTACCCACGCCACAAGAAATTGAACATATTGAAGAGCCTTATGTGAAGGCAATGGTCATTGTGCCGAATGATTATGTAGGCGTAGTGATGGAATTGTCCCAAGAAAAACGTGGCGAATTTAAGGATATGAAATATTTAGATACGACCCGCGTCATGATTACCTATCATCTGCCACTTAGTGAGATTATCTATGATTATTTTGATCGATTGAAATCATTGAGTCGTGGGTATGCATCCTTGGATTATGAGCTACTTGGTTATCGACCATCTCAATTGGTGAAATTAGATATTTTACTCAATGGAGAAATCGTTGATGCTCTATCCATCATTGTACATCGTGATAAAGCTACTTATCGTGGACGATTGCTTGTAGAAAAGTTAAAAGGCATCATTCCGCGGCAAATGTTTGAGATTCCCATTCAAGCTGCTATTGGGAACAAGATTATTGCTCGTGAAAGTGTACGAGCCATGCGTAAAGATGTATTGGCTAAATGTTATGGTGGAGATATTAGCCGCAAACGTAAACTTCTTGAGAAACAAAAAGAAGGTAAAAAACGTATGAAGCAAGTCGGTAATGTGGAAGTACCACAAGAAGCTTTCATGGCCATATTAAAAATTGACTAAAGGTGATTGCTATGAAAATCGGATTATATCTTCATATCCCTTTTTGCCTGCAAAAATGTTTTTATTGTGATTTCCCTTCTCATGCCAATCTTGATTCCTTATATGAGCCTTATGTTGCCGCCTTATGCCGGGAATTTTCCGGCATAGGCGGTGTTTTAACGGACCATGTTGTTGACACGATATATATTGGTGGCGGTACGCCTACCGTTCTATCGACGGATTGTTTAAGAACACTATTACTTGCTGTAAAAAAGAACATTGTTATTGATTCGAATGCTGAAATAAGTATTGAAGCTAACCCTGGTACTGTGGATAGGGAAAAACTATTTGTCTTAAAAGCTGGCGGTATCAACCGTATTAGTTTTGGTGTGCAATCCTTTTCCGATTCCTTATTAGCTGGAATTGGCAGAATTCATTCTGCTGCACAGGCGATTGAGGCAGTCAATATGGCAAAGGAGGCAGGAATTAGTAATATTAATATTGATTTAATGTATGGCCTGCCAGGTCAGTCTATTGAACAGCTACAGGACAGTATTTTACAGGCTGCCGAATTAAATGTTACTCACATTTCTGCTTATGGGTTAAAAGTAGAAGAGGGGACGGCCTTTGCTAGTATGGAAAAGCAAGGAAGGCTTTTACTGCCTGAAGAAGAGATTGATGAAGCTATGTATGAAATGACAACACAGCTTTTACCTGAGGAAGGATTCTTACGATATGAAATATCTAACTTTGCCAAGCAAGGGTATGAATGTCGTCACAATCTAAAATATTGGCAGTATGAGCCTTATATAGGAGTAGGGGCAGCTGCTCATTCCTTTTGGCAAAAAGAACGGTTGGCCAATGTATCGAATGTTTCTACGTATATTGAAGTTGTTGAAACGGGTAATTTACCACTAGACCATAAAGAGAGGCCTGCGGGCAGAAATGCCATGGCGGAATACATATTCCTAGTCTTGCGGACGGTAGAAGGCTTGGTAATCCAAAGATTTAATCAATATTTTAAAGTAGACTTTTTTCAAATTTATAATGACAGAGTGTCAGCACTAGTTAGCAAAGGTTTAATAAAGGTAACAAAGGAACACATCTATCTTACGCCAATTGGGATGAAGTATGGAAATATTGTATTTTCCAGCTTTTTACCGGAAGAAAATGTGTGATTATATCTTGACATTCAGGCCTAAGAGTGGTATTTTTTTAGTAGGCATTAGCACTCGCGAGTAGAGAGTGCTAACAACAGGGGGTGGAATTACCATGATGGATCAACGAAAGCGCATTATTCTGCAAGCTATTATTGATGATTATATTTCCACTGCTGAGCCTATTGGTTCACGGACGATTGCCCGCAGGCATGATTTAGGGGTTAGCCCTGCGACCATTCGTAATGAAATGGCGGATCTTGAATTGTTAGGCTATATTGAACAGCTTCATACCTCCTCAGGAAGGATTCCTTCAGCAAAGGGCTATCGATTTTATGTGGATTCATTATTAGAGCCAACACAAATAACAGAGCAAGAAATTGCCACAATTAAAAATTGGTATCAAGAAAAAACGCGTCATGTGGCAGAGGTTTTTCAAGAAACGGCCAAATTGTTATCAAGCATGACCAGTAATATTTCCTTAGTGCTCGCGCCTCAAGTAGCAAAGTGCTCTTTTAAATACTTGAAGTTCCTGCCCTTTGATGATAGTCGGGCTATTTTAGTGGTCGTTACGGATACGGGGTTCGTTGAAAATAAGGTTATTAATATACCGATTGGCACTTCTTTAAATGATTTGCAGCACATTGCAGAAAGTATCAATAAACGATTATCGGGTTTATCTTTTGATAAGATAAAAGTTGCGGTACTCAAAGAAATACAAAAAGATCTTGTTGTTGATAGTCAATTGTTAGAAAATGCAATGGAAACTCTGCGCGAAGCCCTAGTGGTAGAAAAAAACGAACGCTTATATCTTGGCGGTACCACTCAGCTTCTTAGTCAGCCTGAATTTAAAAATATTGATAAAGTAAAATCATTTCTTGTCATGTTAGAAGAAGAACAAATTCTATGTGATATTTTAGGAAAACAAGAAAATGACGGTGTAATCGTTACCATTGGTGGTGAAAATCAATATAGCGGGATAAAAGATTGCAGTATGGTGCAGGCTACTTATCGCATGGATGGTCAAGTGGTTGGTACGGTCGCAGTTCTTGGGCCGACAAGAATGGATTATGGCAAAGTTATGTCCGTACTTGGATATATGCATCAGCATCTTGGCGAAGTCTTAAAGAAGTATAAAGTATAGAGTTAAGTAATACTAACTCTATTATACATATAATAACGTTAGAATCTGGGGGTAGCCATCAATGAAACTAAAGCAAGGGGCAAATAGTTCGGAAACGGATGAAAGTCTGGCAGCCTTAATGACCAATGCCAATGCCGTTCGGGCAATTACAGCCGCTGTTGAGGGAACGATTGGTCCGAAGGGACTAGATACTATGCTGGTAGATTCTACAGGTGAAGTCATTATAACCAATGATGGTGTTACCATTTTAGATAAAATGGAAGTGAACCACCCCGCTGCTAATATGCTGATTAATATCGCAAAAGCACAGCAAGCTGCAGTCGGCGATGGAACGACTACCGCAACCATTATGGCTGGTGGTCTCATTAGTGAAGGTGTGAATCAAGTATTGCGTGGCGTTCCCATTTCCCGTGTGATTGAAGGCGTCAAATATGGCATAACCTGTGCCTTAGAACAAATTAAACTCCATGCTCGTCAAATTAAGAATGTGAAGGATCCAATATTGCATAAGATTGCAATGGTCGCCGGTCGTGAATATAGGGATATTGCAAATTTAGTGGTGGAGGCTGCTTGCCTCATTGGCTTTGAAAAATTATGCGACCCTAACTTCAAATTTTCCGATATTGTGATTGCAGAAGAAGGCGCTGAGAATGAAGTTTTTTTAGGTGTCATTATTAATAAAGAACGCATGAATCAGGAAATGCCAATAAAGATTCATCAAGCGAAAGTACTGGTCATTGACGATGCTCTTGAACCAGAAGAAATGGAAGAGGAAGCGTTAAGTACAGAAGCTGGGTTTCAATTATATAGAGAGTTACAGCAAGAGTTCAAAAATAATATACATAAAATCATTGAACTTGGTGTGCAAGTCGTGTTAGTCGACCGAGGCGTCCATGCCCTAGCTGAGGAAATTCTGACAGATGCTGGCATTATGGTTATCCAACGAGTGGCAGCTGAAGATTTACGTCGCGGAGCTGAGCATGTGGGGGCCCGCATGATAAAACGTACTGGTCTCAAAAAAGACCTAGTAGAACTTCATAAATATCTAGGTTCAGCAGCTACGGTCTATGGTGATGAAAAGCTAGAACATCTTCGAATTTTAGGCGGAACTGCAAAACCTATGGCGACCATTTTGGTAGGGGCAGCAACGAAAGAAGTAGTGGGCGAACGTCTGCGTATTGCAAAAGATGCAGCCTCTAGTGTGCAAGCTGCAGCTATAGGCGGGTATGTCCCGGGTGGTGGATCAATCGAAATTGCCGTTAGCCGTGAGGTGGAAAATTCACGGGGCAATGTCAAAGGGATGTCAGCCTATGGTGTGGATTGCGTCACGTATGCACTGCGACGACCTTTGGCGCAAATCGTAGAAAACGCTGGTTACAACCCGTTGGAAAAGGTGGAAGAAGTTGTGGCGGAGCATCACAGTACCGGAATTGATTCCTTAGGAATTGATTGTGATACAGGTGATGTGGTGGATATGCTGGAACTAGGGATAGTAGATCCAACAAAGGTTAAGCTTCATGCTGTAAAAGCGGCTGGGGAAGTGGCAGTAGCTATTTTACGAATTGATACGATTATCAAAAAGAAAGTGGAAGACGTCAATAAAACTGGAATTCATAGAGCTGGTGGATTGACGCAATTTTAAATATGGGGTGATATAATTGACAAAGGAACAAAAAATAAGTGCTGAAGATATAGTTAATTTAAAAGAATCAGCAGAAGAAACAATGGAAAAAACCTGTGAAGTTTTAGATACAGATGAGGCGAATCAATTAGCAGAAAAAGACCGTCTGATTGAGGAACACATTGAACGGTATAAGCGTCTGCAGGCTGACTTTGAAAACTTGCGTCGTCGTACTCGACAAGAAAAAGAAGATTTATCAATGGTAGTGGCGCAAAATATTTTATTAGATTTGCTACCCGTTGTAGATAATTTTGAAAGAGCTTTAGGAACTGCC
>JAPUES010000288.1:16487-32664 GCA_027492445.1 Sporomusaceae bacterium
ATTCCGTAAGATATAGGCACTCAGAGTGGATTTTAGGTGTAAAATTTTATATATTTCAAGGAGGAATAAATTATGTCAAAAGTAATTGGTATCGATCTTGGTACAACAAATTCATGTGTAGCGGTAATGGAAGGTGGAGAACCTGTTGTTATTGCCAATGCTGAGGGAGCAAGAATTACTCCTTCCGTAGTAGGTTTTTCAAAAACAGAAGAGCGTTTGGTTGGTCAATTAGCAAAGCGCCAAGCGGTATCTAATCCTGATCGTACCATTAGTTCAATTAAACGTTATATGGGTACAGATCATAAAGTAGCAATTGATGGTAAGAATTATAGTCCACAAGAAATCTCTGCCATGATTTTACAAAAGTTAAAAGCAGATGCAGAAGCCTATTTAGGGCAAACAGTAACGAAAGCAGTTATTACGGTACCTGCATATTATAATGATAGTCAGCGTCAAGCGACGAAAGATGCTGGAACAATTGCTGGTCTTGAAGTACTACGTATTATCAATGAGCCAACAGCAGCAGCGCTGGCTTATGGTATTGATAAGGGTGAAGATCATACCATCCTTGTATTTGACTTAGGCGGCGGTACGTTTGACGTATCCATCTTGGAACTTGGTGAAGGTGTATTTGAAGTAAAAGCGACCAATGGTAATAACCGTTTAGGCGGCGATGACTTTGATGAACGCATTATGAAATGGTTTATTTCTGAATTCAAAAAAGAAAGTGGTATTGATTTATCCCAAGATCGTATGGCAGAGCAAAGACTACGTGAAGCAGCAGAAAAGGCTAAAATTGAATTATCTGGTGTTATGACCACAAACATTAACTTACCATTTATTACTGCAGACCAATCCGGTCCTAAGCATTTGGATCTTAATTTAACAAGAGCTAAGTTTGATGAATTAACAGCTGACCTAGTAGAATCTACAATGGGACCCACTCGTCAAGCAATGAGCGATTCAGGCTTATCGCCTAAAGATATTCAAAAAGTAATTTTAGTCGGTGGTTCTACTCGTATTCCTGCCGTACAAGAAGCTATTAAGAAGTTCCTAGGCAAAGAACCGCATCGTGGTGTAAATCCAGACGAATGTGTAGCAGTAGGGGCAGCCATTCAAGCGGGTGTTCTTATCGGCGAAGTAAAAGATGTATTGCTTCTTGATGTAACTCCTTTGTCTTTAGGGATTGAAACATTAGGTGGCGTATGCACAAAAATTATTGAACGGAATACGACAATTCCAACTTCTAAGAGTCAAGTATTCTCAACTGCTGCTGATAACCAACCATCTGTAGATATTCATGTTTTGCAAGGTGAACGGGAAATGGCAAGCTACAATAAAACCTTAGGACGTTTTGAACTAAAAGATATTCCACCGGCACAACGTGGTGTACCACGTATCGAAGTTAAATTTGATATTGATGCCAATGGTATTGTACATGTTTCTGCCAAAGATTTAGGTACTGGCAAAGAACAAAAAATTACCATTACTTCTTCCGGTGGCATGAGTAAAGATGATATTGAACGCATGGTACAAGAAGCAGAAGCACATGCTGCAGAAGATAAAGCTCGTAAAGAAGAAGTAGAAACTCGTAACAATGCTGATTCTTTAGTATACCAAGCAGAAAAAGCTATCAAAGATGCAGGGGATAAAGCCGATAAAGAATTAGTGGCAAAAGTGCAAGCGGCCGCTGATAAATTAAAGGAAACTCTTAAAGGCACTGACATGGAGCAAATTAAAGCCGATACAGAAGAATTAACTAAGCCTTTATATGAAATGTCAGCAGCAATGTATAAAGAAGAAGAAGCTGCACAAGCAGCGAGCCAAGCAGATCCGAGTGCGGCTAAAGGTGAAACCATCGTTGATGGTGAATATGAAGTCGTAAACGAAGAAAAAAAATAATCCCAAGGTTCTGAAAGAGTAGACATTTGGCAGGGATATTTTGTTTCCCTGCCAAATGCTATATAATTATTGAAGGACAATTAACCGCTAAAACACTTGTGTTTTTGTGGTTCAATTGTGTTTTCACGTAGAAATATAATGTTTTTAGGATGGTGTAATATGAGTAAACGCGACTATTATGAAGTGTTAGGCGTCAATAAGAGTGCGTCTGATGATGAATTAAAAAAGGCTTTTCGTAAAATGGCTCGCAAGTACCATCCAGACGTAAACCGAGATAAGCCGGAAACAGAAGCTAAATTTAAAGAAGTAAATGAAGCTTATGAGGTGCTATCAAATAGTGAGCGTCGAGCACAATATGACCAAATGGGACATGCTGCGTTTGATGGTACTGGTGGCGGCGGTGGTTTTGGTGGCTTTGGCGGCGGTGGTGGCGGCTTTAATGATATTTTTGATATGTTCTTTGGCGGACAGTCTGGTTTTGGTGGTCGTCAGCCAGGTCCTGAAAAAGGTTCTGATTTACGTTATGACATGGAGATTGCCTTTGAACAGGCTGCTTTTGGCGTAGAAACAGAAGTACAAATACCTCGTACGGAAGATTGTAAAAAATGTAGTGGTTCTGGTGCGGCTCCTGGTACCCATGCAGAAACTTGCGGTCAATGTAAGGGGACAGGGCAGGTACAGGTTGCCCAAAATACACCTTTTGGCCGTATGATTAATACAAGGACTTGCGACCGTTGTCATGGGGAAGGCAAGATTGTACAAACCCCTTGTAAAGAATGTCATGGACAAGGTAAAACACGTGTAAAACGTAAGATAAAAGTTAAAATACCTGCTGGCGTTGATAATGGTTCAAGACTCAGGGTTACTCATGAAGGGGAAGCCGGTATGCGGGGAGGCCCTCCAGGAGATTTATATGTTTATATTTTTGTAAAACCGCACAAACTATTTACACGAGAAGGCAATGAGGTTATCTGCGAAGTGCCGATTAGCTTTGTACAGGCTACCCTAGGTGATGAAATTGAAGTGCCGACACTTGATGGTAAGGTCAAGCTTAAAGTCACAGAGGGAACCCAGTCTGGTACTGTATTCCGTTTGAAAGATAAGGGGATACCTAACCTTAGAGGCAATGGACGTGGGGATCAACATGTTCGCGTAAAAGTTTTGACACCACAAAAATTAAACGATAAGCAACGGGAAATCTTACAAGAATTTGGCAAAGCTAGCGGTGAAAATGTTAACCCGGAGCAAAAGAATTTCTTTAAAAAAGTAAAAGATATTTTTGGTGGGGTATAAATTAAAGATAAGGGGCGATTGGTATGAAATGGGCTGAAATTAGTATTCAGACTACACATGAGGCTGCAGAGATGGTGGCCAATATTTTTCATGATTTAGGTTCAAGCGGTGTAGTTATCGAAGATCCTGAGCTTGTTAATTCATACCTTAGATCAGGAAGATGGGATTATTCCGATATTCCCGAAGAAGTGAATACAGAAATTGTAACTGTAAAGGCTTATTTACTTGCTGATGAGGGACTGAATGACAAACTAGGCCTTTTTGAAGAACAAATTCAACAACTTGCCTCTTATGGTATTGATAAGGGATTAGGATTAACCACGTGTCGTGAGGTCCAAGAAGAAGATTGGGCCTCCTCCTGGAAAGAATTTTTTCATCCTATTAAAGTGGGAGAACGTATTGTTATCAAACCGTCCTGGGAAGAGTATGTAGCGCAGGAAGATGACTTGGTTATTGAACTTGACCCTGGCATGGCTTTTGGTACTGGCACTCACCATACCACATCCATGTGCTGCCGGGTATTAGAAGAGCTTGTAAAACCTGGACAGGTTATTTTTGATGTTGGTACTGGTTCAGGGATTTTAGCAGTGGCTGCTGCTAAACTTGGCGCTAGCAGTATACAAGCTGTCGATTTCGATCCGATGGCAGTGCGGGTTGCCAAGGAAAATATAGCCATTAATAAGGTTGAAGATGTTGTGCACGTCGGGCAAAGTGATTTGCTAGCCAGTGTAACAGGTAAAGCGGATATTATCATTGCGAATATCATTGCCGATATTGTGATTCGACTCCTTACAGATATACCAGAGCGGTTACAAAAAGATGGCTTTTTTATTGCTAGCGGCATTATTACCGAGCGGCTTAGTGATGTTACGGCAGCTATGCTGGCCCAGGGGCTCATTATTGATAAAGTCATTGAAGAAGGCGGCTGGGTTGCGATGGTAGCTCGCAAGGGAGGCAATTGAGTTGCGCCGGTTTTTTATTGAGACTTCTTTAGAAAGTACGATGTCCATTCAGGGGCCGGATGCTCATCATATTAGCCGCGTCCTTCGTCTGGAACTCGGTGATACCATCATAGTCGTATCGCCAAATGGCGATGCAGGGATTGGAAAAATCACGGCTATGGCTCCTGATAGGGTAGAATTACTGTTAGAAAAACAAATTGAAGAAGACAAGGAAGCACCGATAAATGTGTATTTAGCCCAAGGACTGCCGAAAAGCGATAAAATGGACTACATTGTGCAAAAAGCGGTGGAACTTGGTATTAAAGGCATTTACCCTATGGAGACGAAACATTGTGTAGTGCAGTATGATGCTGCTAAAAAAAAGAGTCGACGGGAGCGTTGGCAAAAAATCGCATCTGAGGCGGCGAAACAATGTGGACGAGGCATGGTCCCGACTGTTGAGGCCGTTATGCCTGTAGGAACAATCTTACAAAGCCTTACGGCTGATACTGCTATTTTGATGCTATACGAAGGACAAACCAGCCAAGGGATAAGACAAGCCTTAGCCAAGCATAAAGCTAAGAATTATTTATTATTGGTCGGCCCAGAAGGCGGATTTAGTGACCAGGAAGTGACGTTATGCCGTGACCATGGTGCTCATATCGTTACCATGGGGCCACGGATTTTGCGTACGGAAACGGCAGCCCTAACAGGGGCTTCTATTGTTATGTATGAATATGGGGATTTGGGGGGCTAGTTGTGCCGCGAGTTGCATTTACTACATTAGGTTGCAAGGTCAACCAATTTGAAACAGAACTTATGGAAGGGCTATTTAAGCAGCGCGGCTATGAAATAACTGCTTTTGATCAAATTGCAGATGTATATGTCATCAATACTTGCTCTGTTACCCATTTAGGTGAACGTAAATCACGTCAATTAATAAGACGGGCCATTCGTCAAAATGAAGAGGCCGTTGTGGCGGTAGCAGGCTGTTATGCTCAGGTATCACCAGATGAAATTGAGGCGATTGAAGGCGTTAATATTATTGTCGGTACCCAAGATCGTCAGCGGATTGTTGACTTGGTGGAAGAAGTGGGTAACTCAAAAGTCACGAAGAATATTGTAACGAGTATTATGAATGCCGATCATTTTGAGGATATTCCCCTCTTTGACGCTCCAGGAAGAACACGTGCTTTTCTTAAAATTCAAGAAGGCTGTACGAATTTTTGTACCTATTGCATTATTCCTTATGCCCGAGGGCCTCTTCGGTCGCGTCCGTTAGAAAGTGTCGTTAGGGAAGCAAATAAGCTAATTATAGCTGGCTTTAAAGAAATTGTGCTAACGGGCATTCATCTTGGCGCTTATGGCCGAGATGCTCATGGAGCCATTACTTTAGTAGATGCAATCAAGGCTGTACTTGGTATTGAAGGACTTATACAACTACGTCTAGGTTCTTTAGAATCCATTGAAGTATCAGCCGAATTAATTTCGATTATGAAGCAGGATAAACGCCTTTGCCCTCATCTACATTTGCCCTTGCAAGCTGGTGACGATCAGGTGCTTTTGGCTATGAATCGCCATTATACTTTAACGGAATATAAAGAATTAGTGCAAGGCATTCAAAAGGAAGTACAAGATATTGCAATATCGACGGATATTATTGTTGGCTTTCCAGGTGAAACACAAGAAATGTTTGAACACGCACTGCAGTTTGTAGAAACTATGGACTTTTCTCGTATGCATATTTTCCCTTACTCTCGTCGAGTTGGTACCCCGGCGGCTGATTATGCCAATCAAGTACCGGAAGAAGAAAAAAAACGCAGAGTACAAGTCATGCAGCAATTGGCAGAAAAAAAAGTGGCGGACTTTCAAAAAAGATTCTTGCAGCGTCAGTTGACCGTTTTATTTGAGCCCGAGCAAGATGGTATCTTAGAGGGTTTTACAGGGAATTATATTCGAGTGTATGCGGCAGCGAAACCCCATGCACAAGGACGACTTTGTAATGTCCTTTTAGTTAAGCCCTATGGTGATGGTATGTGGGGAGAAATTATCGATTAATTTTTATTATAAATTTTAATCGAATAGCAGGATATTTGTAAAAAAAACAGAATAGATTTTTAAGTAGGAATCAGACGCATATGTTACATAATAGAACGAGAAGGGAGGTGTTGTAGTATGCCGCAAGAATGTATTTTTTGCAAGATTTCGGCCAAGGAGATACCTGTACCTGTTATATATGAGGACGAACATATTATTGCTTTTCCTGATATTAAGCCAGCAGCGCCGGTCCATGTGCTGGTAATTCCCAAAAAACATATTGCGAATCTCCTGGAACTAGCGTCTGATGATATAGCGCTTATGGGGCATGTTTTAACTACCATTCCGAAGATTGCCACAGAACTTGGTCTCAGCGAAGATGGTTTCCGTTTAGTGGTAAATACGAAAGACAATGGTGGGCAAACAGTACATCATTTGCATTGGCATATCTTGGGCGGAAGATTTATGAAATGGCCCCCAGGTTAATATTGACAATGTTTAGCTTTATCGTGTATAATCTTTAGGTATATGTATAAGAATACATTTCCCCGTAACGGTCCGAGTGGAGGGAGGGATATCAGATGTCAGAAGTTAAAGTAGGAAAAAACGAAACAATTGATAGTGCACTCCGCAGATTTAAGCGTACTTGTCAAAAAGCCGGCACCCTTGCTGAAATAAGAAAGCGCGAACATTATGAAAAGCCTAGCGTAAAGCGCAAGAAAAAATCCGAAGCAGCGCGTAAACGTAAGTTTTAAGTAAAGATTTTGCACGTTTCGGAGGTATGAATATGTCTCTAAAAGAGAGATTGACAGAAGATATGAAGCAGGCTATGAAGGAAAAGGAAGTTGGTAAATTCCGACTTTCTGTTATCCGGATGGTACGTGCTAACATAAAAAATGTCGAGATTGATCGTAAGCAAGAGCTTTCTGAGGATGAGGTTTTAGATGTTTTGGCAAGAGAAGTAAAGATGCGTCGAGATTCAATGGAAGAATTCAAGAAAGCCAATCGCTTAGATCTGGTAGAAAGTCTTGAACAAGAAATTGTAATTTTGATGGGGTATTTACCTGAGCAGTTAACGGAAGCTGAAGTTCGTACTTTAGTAGAAAGTGCTGTAGCAGAAACGCAAGCGGTCAGCCCTAAAGAAATGGGCAAAGTAATGGCTGTTCTTATGCCAAAGGTCAAGGGGCGTGCAGATGGTAAGTTGGTAAATACCATTGTACGTGAGATGCTAAATCAATGAGTTAATCCGGTACTTATTTTTAAAAATAAGTACCGGATTTTAATTTATTGATTTATTATAATAAAAAACTCTAATCTGTAGTATAATGAATATAATGGGAAAAAGTTGCAGAGGAAGCTATAATATAGGTAAGTTAGGAGTGGTAAGGATGAATCCTATGTGGCGCATTATTTTATTGCTTACTGTAGCTCTTGCTTTAAGGGGAGTTATTGGTTATCAGCCTGTACTGGCTAATGACGGCTCCGTGGTTGTCATTGGCATTAAGGGCGACATTGATGGAGGGCAGGCAGCATTAGTCAAGCGTGCTGTTGCTGATGCAGAACGTAAGCAGGCTAGTGCTATCTTAATGGAGATTGATACTTTTGGCGGTCAGGTAGATGCTGCCGTGAGCATTCGTGATAGTATTAGTCAAACACCTATTAAGACCATTTGCTATATAAAAAATAGAGCTTGGTCAGCCGGAGCGTTGATTGCTCTTGCTCACGAACATATTGCCATGGCTCCAGGGGGGAGCATTGGAGCTGCAGAACCTATACCTACCACAGAAAAAACCATTGCTGCAGTAAAAGCAGAATTTGCTGCGACGGCTAACCAAAGGGGTCGTAATGTAAAAGCTGCAGAGGCGATGGTAGATAAAACCATAGGATTTCCTGGATATGCTAACCCAGGGCAAATTTTAGCCTTGGCAGATTTTCAAGCCAAGGAGGTTGGATATGCAGATCTCGTTGCCTCTGATCGTAGTGTGGTGCTAAATAATTATGGACTCGCTGGTTTTGAACTACTAGAATACCAGATGGGTACTACGGAGAAACTAGTGGGATGGTTATCGAATTCGACGTTGAAATCCTTGTTGTTATCTTTAATGTTTTTAGCCATCTTTACCGAGATTAAGACGGCAGGTATGGGAGTAGCAGGGTTTATTGGAGTTGTTGCTGCCTTATTATTTTTCGGTAGTCAATGGATGACGGGGGTAGCTGGTTGGTTTGAAGTTCTACTCTTTGTGCTAGGTGTCCTTTTGCTGCTTATTGAACTCTATATGCCAGGTTTTGGTTTTTGGGGAATTAGTGGCATTGGTTGTATTGGGCTAAGTTTCTTTTTGACCTTAGGAGGAAATATGGTTGCACTAACTTTGCTATCCATTAGTTTAGTGGTGGCGATTATTGCTTTTTTATTGATACTTAGATTTTTACCTTCGAGTAAGTTGTGGAATACATTAATTCTTAAAGACGCAGAAACCTTACAAGAAGGTTTTACTAGTAGTCATGATTATAGTGGCTACTTGGGTAGAGAGGGAGTTACTCAGACCCTGCTAAGGCCAGCGGGAATTGTAGTGATTGATGGGATGCAACTTAATGTTACTTCGGAAGGTCAGTATATTGAACCAAACACTAAGGTAAAGGTGGTGAGTACGGAAGGAAATAGGATTGTCGTGGGTATTGTGAAGGAATAAAAAGTAGGAGGCGATTTTGTGCTAGAAATATTAGGCCCTGTGTTTATTATAATATTGTTTATTATAGGAATTAGTGTTTTTTTGCATTTTGTTCCACTTGGATTGTGGATTTCAGCAATTGCTGCCGGTGTGCGTGTTGGGATTATGACTTTAGTTGGTATGAGGCTTCGGCGTGTACCTCCTGATAGAATTGTAATGCCCCTCATTAAAGCCAATAAAGCCGGTCTAGACGTGTCGGCGAATCAATTAGAAGCCCACTATTTAGCTGGTGGTAATGTGGACCGGGTTGTTGATGCCCTGATTGCCGCTCATCGGGCTGAAATACCTTTGCCCTTTCAGCGGGCTGCTGCCATTGATTTGGCTGGACGGGATGTACTAGAAGCGGTACAAATGAGTGTAAATCCCAAGGTTATTGAGACCCCTGTTGTGGCCGCGGTAGCGAAAAACGGAATTGAACTAAAAGTAAAAGCTCGCGTGACAGTACGTGCTAACATTGATCGTTTGGTAGGTGGTGCTGGTGAGGCTACTGTCTTAGCAAGAGTTGGTGAAGGCATTATTACCACCGTTGGTTCTTCTGTTGATCATAAAGACGTACTTGCTAATCCTGATCACATTTCTAAGACTGTTTTATCAAAGGGGTTAGATGCAGGGACTGCTTTTGAGATTTTATCCATCGATATTGCAGATGTGGATGTAGGCCGTAATATTGGCGCTGAACTAATGACCGATCAAGCAGAAGCTGAGAAACGTATTGCTCAGGCAAAAGCAGAAGAACGTCGAGCTATGGCTGTTGCAAGCGAGCAAGAAATGAAGGCGTATACCCAAGAGATGCAGGCGAAAGTAGTAGAAGCTCAGGCAGAGGTTCCTCATGCTCTTTCCGTAGCGCTGCGAGAAGGACGTATTGGGGTTATGGATTATTATAATATGAATAATATTACGGCAGATACCCAGATGCGCGAAACCATTAGTAAAGCGGGTCCGGCAGTGTCGACTCAATCACAACCTGAAGAAACAGGAAGATAGGTGATAGAATGGATCTATTCATACCGGTACTATTTCTGGCAATATTCTATTTGGGTCCAGTCTTATTGAAACAGTATCGTGCAAAAAATAATATACCTCCCCTTGTACCTGAAAAGGTACATGCTAAAATGATGAGTGTACCTCCTAAAATCAAGAAGATACCCGCTTATAAAGAAAGTACGATGAAAGTCAAAGTAGCGACTGTAGTTGACAAGATAGAACGTCATCCCACTATAAGGGAAGTGCCAACAGGGTGGCAAGGAAAACTAGAGCAAACGATGTTGGTAAATGGGGTAATGTTTGCCGAAATTTTACAGCCACCTCGCGCTTATCGACCGATGGTAAAACATACGAAATAGGCATAAAAATAACAGGGAAAATAATCCCTGTTATTTTTATGCCTATTTCGCACATGATATTTATTAATAGTAGCATGTTGACCATATTCATCCTTATTCTAAAACAGAAAAGAGGATATAGTTAGAAGGGGGTAGTTGTATGGAGGTCGAATACAAAGGACGCTTAACATATGCCAAAGGGACATCAGTAGAATTTGTGGTAGGGCCTAATCAGGATGTTGATTTTGGGGATATTTTAGTGGTCGAAGGTAAAAATAATGATCGGTTTTATATTCGGGCCTATGACTTTAAAGTGAAATCACGTTGGTCGGGCCTAAATGGTGTAGGATATTTAATGAGCAAGCTCGATGAAAATGGGCAGGTGGAAAATCAAGAGGATTTGGATTTTTATTTAGGAGGTAACCATACGGTCAAAATTGGTATGGCAGAACAACTCTGCTATGCGGATGAAAAGGGTCAATTGTTAAACCCTAAAACTTGTCCAGATTTTTTCTGCCAGGTGCGAACCTTAAGTCCTCAAGATACGAGTATGTTTGCGGAAATGAAAGGTGATTTAGAAATTGGTTTTTTAAAGAGTGGTCGGGGCGCTTTGTCTTTGCCCGTCGGAATATACGGATCGCAAGCAATTACAGAGCATATTGGAGTATTTGGCACAACTGGATCGGGGAAAAGTAATTTAATAAAAGTATTAGCTAGCTCTGTCATTGACAGTAAGAACTATGGACTTTTGATTTTTGATGTGCATAATGAATATTATAAAGATTTATCAGCCCATCCCATGTCGAAAGAGCGTTTGTGCGTTTATCATACTCAGGATGGTGACTATGGCAAGCGGATTGGTGTTAATTTTACAGAGGTGGATGCAGATGATATTATAGCGTGTGCTACCTTTACCGAACCCCAGCTGGATGCCATTTATAAGATGTCGACAGTCTGGCAAGAAAATTGGATGCGGTATGTAATTCAATATGATGTTGCCGATATTATTGAAGAATTAGCTGGTTGTACAGGACAAAAATTTCATGCTCGGACTATTGGTAAAATCAAAAGCATTTGCTGGAACCTAGTGCAGGAACTTAACATTGATGAAGAAGAACAAGCTGCTGTGGGGGAAATGCTAAAAGAATTAGAAGATGGTAAAGTTGTGCTAGTGGAACTTAAGAATATTTCTCAGGTTGGTGAACGGGCCTTATCTACCTTGTTATCTAAAAAACTATTAAAAAATTATGCAGGCAAAAGTCAGGAGGAACGTAGTCAAATAAAGCCTGTGTTGACAGTGCTCGAGGAAGCTCATCGATTTTTAGGCAAAAAAGAAAATAGCGGTACCAATGTATTTTCCCAGTTGGTGAGCGAAGCTAGAAAATTTAATCTAGGAATGTGTATTGTTGATCAGCAGCCTCGTCTTTTGGCGAATAATGTGTTATCTCAATTAAACACTTTGTTTATTTTAGGTTTAGCCTCTAAAGCCGATCGTACGAAATTAGAGGCCATGTGTCGGAAAGATATTTTAAGTCAAAGGAATGAGATCAAGAATTTAGAATGCGGCGAAATGATTGTTGCCACAAATTACATGCGCTTTGCAGCGCCAGTGAAGGTTCATAAATTTGAAAACTTTTTGCAACAGCGTTATGGTAATGATATGTCAATTACACCAGTCGTATAAAGTGTGGGGATAATAACCCCATGCTTTTTTTTAGTCATAAATAAGTCCCTCCCTCATATATTTTATATGGAGGGAGGGAGGTCTATGCATCGCAACAAACAGTGGCAAAGACTGGCAAACATTTTAGAAATTCCCCAAGATATTGTGCTGGACTTACCTCGTATTACCATGCTGGGTAATCGACAATTGCTAATTGAAAACCATAAAGGAATTATTGAATATACTCCTTCTTTTGTGCGCATAAAACTAAATCAAGGGGAGCTCATTATTCTAGGCAAAAATTTAACGCTAGGTAATTTGCAAATAGAACAGATTCTCGTAGAAGGTACAGTGGGGGAAATAAAGTATGATATTTAATTTACTCACCTACATCACTGGTACCGTCACGATTCGAGTAAAGGGTGCTATGCCAGAAAAATTTATTAATCTCTGTATGATGGATAAAAAGAGTTTATTGAGTATTAACAACCAAAGTGGAGAATTCATTGTTTGTATGAGATTATCGGATTTCTTACGTATACGACCCCTAGTACGGAAAAGTGGTAACCTCATTCAAGTCATTAGTTATTCAGGACTACCTTTTGAAATAAAAAAAATGAAACAACGTAAGATGCTACTTCTTGGTGGTGGCGTGTTCTTGTTTTTACTTAATATGTTATTGTCTTATATTTGGTTTGTGGATGTAATCGGTGTAAGGTCAATACCTGCCGATCAAATACGAACTTTTGTTTATGAAAGTGGTTTAAAACCAGGGAATCTAAAGGGAAAAATTAATACTAAGACGATTGAAAAAGAAATATTAGTTTGTATGCCTGAAGTTGCGTGGGTAAGTATAAGTTTTACGGGGACACGGGCAGTGGTGGAAATTGTGGAAAAAACTATGGGGAAGGAACAGGAGAAGACGCCAGCACATATTATTGCAGGAAAAGATGGTGTTATAACAGAGGTCATTGCCTTAACTGGAGAAAGTGCAGTGAAGAAGGGCGACACAGTAAAAAAAGGTGATATATTAATTAAAGGGTTTGCTTATGGGGGAAAAATGACGGCTCCAATGGTCGCAAATTTACCTACTCAATTCATTAGAGCCCATGGAATAATAAAGGCACGAGTGTGGTATGAGTCCTATGGTGAAAGTACATTAGAAAAGATATGTTATGAACGTACAGGAAGGCAAGAGTTTGGTGTGACCTTGCGAATCGGACAACATGACATCCTCCTTAAGAAACCAAATCTTCATTCGGAACAACAGTTTGAGGTGGAGGTGCTGAATAAAAAACTAGTCTGGTGGAGGAATCGTGACATTGCTGTCGAATCTAACATAAGTACATATTACGAAGTACATGCTAACATCTATGAGCTTACCTTAGAAGAAGCAAGAGAAGAGGCAAAACAAAAAGCACTAACACAAGTGCAGTTATTGATTCCTGAAACAGCACAGGTACTGTCAAGAACAGTTGAAATATTGAAAACCTCAGAAGCAAATTTGGTACGTGTAAAAGTAAATGTGGAAACAGCAGAAGATATTGGCCAATTCTTAACTATAGCAGAATAGTATTTGGAATACCGAGGGTATTTGAATAGGACTAGGGAGAACGGGGAACACTTATCCTGCTATTAGTGTGGTAGTGTTTTCCTTTTTCTAGTCTTTGTATGTTATAGTTACGATTAAATAGAACGTTAACTATGTGGAGTTGAAATTATGGTATCCTTAAATAATAAATTGCGGGAATTCTTCGTCCAACCAACGAGTGTTTATGCAAAGCCTTTAGCGCGGCGCATTGTATTATGCTTAGCTCTATTTTTCCTATTAATGCTGATATTGTCTACTGATTTTATTTCAGATAAAGTGTCCTTTACCGTAGGACAAGTAAGTGATCGTGATATTGTTGCTCCAAGAACCGTTGCTTATGTGGATATGATCAAAACAAAAAAGCTTGAGAGCGAAGTAGTTGCTAATGTAGCCAATATTTATGATTTGGATGTATCTATAATTGGTAAAGCCGAAGAACATATTGAGGCTGTTTTTAAAGCTACGCGCCTAGTGATTTTAGAAAAGGGCACTTTCTCTGAGGAACAAAATAACGAAAAATTGCAGCAAGCACTTCCTATATCCTTACCTACCCCTATTTTAACAAGTTTAATAAATCTTGATGAAGCAGGAATTGTCACCGCGGAACAGCAGGTTAAAAACATTGTGCGCAGGCACTTTCAACGGGGAATTCGTGTTGAGGATATGGAAATAGTAAAAAAAGATATTATCATTGAAGGTGAAAACCTAGGGCTTTCTCCTGGGGCAGAGACGGTTGTAGTGGGGATTTCCCAAGCTCTTTTGCAACCAAACTTCATATTTAATAGTCGAGAAACGGATAAACGCAAACAAACAGCCATAACCAGCGTGGAACCAGTCAGAGAAACTGTGAAAAAAGGACAGATTGTCGTTCGTCGTGGCGATGTGGTTACCGCAGAACAAATTTATGTAATGGAAGAAGTTGGACTGTTAAAAGGACATATGAGTGAATTGCGAATTTTTGGCCTGGCCATCTTTGTTTTGCTTATCATGTCAATTATTTTTGGATATTTGTATAAGTTCGCTTATCCCATCTATCGCAATGATTTACAGCTATTACTGCTTGGGCTCATTATTCTAATGGCATTATTATTTGGCAAGGCTGCTCATTATTATTCGGATTTTGCAGCTCCTATTGCCGCAGGGGCCCTATTGGCTGCCATTTTAATTGATGCACGAGTAGGACTGTTGGTGAGTGTGATACTAGCCTTATTGTTTGGTGTTATTGCTGATTTTAATTTAAGGGCTGTCGCAACCACCCTCATTGGCAGTATGATTGGTGTATATAGTGTATCGAAAATGGCTCACGGGTATAGCTTGACGAAGGCTGGACTTTGGATTGCTGCGTTTAATTGCTTTGTCATTGGTTCTACAGGATTTATTGAACAGTTAAATAACATGGAAATTTTGAAACAGTGTGTGCTAGGGATTGTCAGTGGTATTGGAGCATCGGTAATAACGACGGGAATATTGCCTTACTTAGAAAATGTGTTCAATATCACTACCTCTCTTAAATTACTTGACTTGGCTCAACCTAATCATCCTTTATTACAACGGCTCTTGTTAGATGCTCCAGGGACTTATCATCATAGTGTAATGGTTGGCAACCTAGCGGAAACGGCTGCAGGGAATATTGGGGCAGATCCCATTACAGTAAGAGTAGGTGCCTATTATCATGATATTGGTAAAATTAAAAGACCAGGATTTTTTGTGGAAAACCAAGTTGGCAATGAAAAACCCCACGAGAAAATAGCCCCCTCTCTAAGTACCTTGATTGTGACATCGCATATTAAAGACGGGGTTGATTTATGTCGAGATTATAAGCTTCCGCAAGTCATTGTTGATATTGTCAAACAACATCATGGTACTATGCTAGTATCTTACTTTTACAAGCAGGCCACGGAAAATGAACATGGTGAATGTATTATTGAGGCGGATTTTCGTTATGAAGGGCCACGCCCCCAAAGCAAAGAAGCGGCTTTGATTATGCTAGCAGATGCTTGCGAAGCGGCAGTCAGGTCTATTAGTAAGCCTAATGGGAATCGAATTGAAGCTACAGTACGTAAGATTATTCGAGAAAGGTTACATGATGGGCAACTTGATGATTGTAATTTAACACTGCGAGATTTAAATATTATTGGTGATGTTTTTATTCGAGTTCTTTCCAGCATGTTTCATAAACGCGTTGAGTATCCAGATACGGTGAAAGAACTAGAGAGGAGAAAGACGAAAAATGGAAATAGCAATAAACAATCTTCAGGAAAAGACGACAATAACGTTGTCAATGGAACAGGTATTGAAATCTGTGCTGCAAAAGAGTGCTGAGGTATATAATATTGCGCCGCATACGGAAGTAAGTGTCGTACTCTCTAGTGATGAATATATTCATGAATTAAATCGCCAATACCGAGGAAAAGACTGTCCAACAGATGTACTATCCTTTGCTTTGAATGAAGGCGAAGAAGTCGAAGTTATTGATGGGCCAGAGGAAGTATTGCTAGGCGATATTATTATTTCTCTTGATACGGCTGCTCGGCAGGCTGAGGAATATGGTCATAGTCTAGAACGGGAGCTAGCTTATTTAACGGTACATGGGATGCTACATTTACTAGGTTATGATCATATGAATGAAGAAGAAAAACAAGAGATGCGTCAGGAAGAGGAACATATTTTATCTCTGTTAGGTATCCAGCGTATGTAAG
>JAPUES010000288.1:32764-34777 GCA_027492445.1 Sporomusaceae bacterium
ACAGCTATTTTCAAGGCTGTATCGGAAGGGGAAAGAGAATTTGTAGCCATTGCCATTGTGGCTGATACAGAGGAGCCAGTGGCGCCGTGCGGAGCCTGCCGGCAGGTCATGGCTGAATTTGAAATACAAAAGATTATTATGTCTAATTTGCATAATAAACAATATATTGCTACACTAGAAGAACTATTACCTTATTCATTCGAGAAAAAACATTTGTCAGGAGAGAAGTTATGAAAGTAGTAAACGCAGAACATAAGTCTGGTTTTGTCACTGTAATTGGCAGACCGAACGTGGGTAAATCCACTCTAATTAATAGTTTAATTGGTCAAAAAGTGGTTATCATGTCAGATAAGCCGCAAACGACCCGTAATAAAATTATGTGTGTGCTTACCTTAGATGATGCACAAATTTTATTTATTGATACCCCAGGTATCCATAAGCCTAAGCATAAGCTGGGAGAATATATGCTCAAAGCGGCCGAAAATACCCTGCGAGAAGTGGATGTTATCTTTTTTGTAGTGGACGGGACAGAAGAACTTGGTGGCGGTGAACGGTATATTCTAGAGTTATTATCCGCTGTTAAAACCCCTGTAATTTTAGTGGTCAATAAAATTGATAAACTGGACAAGCCAAAACTGTTGCCGATTATAGAAAAATATTCAGCTTGTTATAAATTTGCAGGAGTAGTACCCATTTCTGCTGTGGAACACACCAATTTAGATAGCTTAATTCTAGAAGTCAAAAAATATTTAGAACCAGGACCTCAATATTATCCAGAAGATATGATTACTGATCAACCAGAACGGGTGGTCATTACCGAATTGATACGGGAAAAAGTGTTACATGGCACGCGGGATGAAGTTCCTCATTCCATTGCTGTCGATATTGAAGAAATTGTAACTAGACCGAATGAAAATTTATACATACGAGCAGTTATTTATGTAGAACGTGAATCACAAAAAGGGATTGTCATTGGTGCAAAAGGACAATTATTAAAAGAAATTGGGCGGCTAGCACGCATTGATATTGAAAATTTACTGGGCTCGAAAGTGTTTTTAGATCTGTGGGTGAAGGTGAAAAAAGATTGGCGTAATAAGGAAGGCAGCATCCGAAGTTTTGGTTATGAATAATAAAGAACTTTTAAGGCTATCTCTTAAAGATAGCCATTCTTTATTGACGGTAGTTCATTACAATGGTATCATTTGTAAAGAAGAGTAAATCATTTTTTGCGGATTGTTGTTCATATTATCATGATGATAAGTAGATAATATGAATAGGTAAGTGAAGACGTTTTATTATAAATGTTTGAGGAGAGATGCCCTATCGAGTCGTCCTTGTCTAGTTTAGTAAAATTGCTAGGAGCTTTTTTATTAGTATTATTGAATGGTTTTTTTGTATTAGCAGAATTTTCTTTGGTGAAAATCCGAAAAACACGTTTAGAAGAACTTGCTCAGCAAGGTAATAGTAGAGCTAAATTGGCTTTGAAAGTAGTTTCTGCTTTAGATACTTATTTAAGTGCGATTCAACTGGGAATTACATTGGCTTCCCTTGCCCTAGGGTGGATTGGAGAACCAGCTATTTCTGCTATTCTAGAACCCTTTCTATTCGCCTATTTCCCGGGATCTGAAATACTGCTTCGTACGATTAGTATTGCTATAAGTTTTACCATTATTACGTTGTTACATGTTGTGTTAGGAGAGCTAATTCCCAAATCCTTTGCCATTCAACGAACAGAGAGTATGGTACTCTTTGCAGTATGGCCTTTATATGTTTTCCACAAAATAGGTTATCCTATCATTACCTTGTTTGATCATACTGCTTGGTTCTTTTTAAACTTGATGGGTTTAAAGCCTGCAAATGAGGCTAGTTTAGCTCATTCTGAAGAAGAATTGAGAATGATTGTAAGTGCTAGTCATCGTGGCGGAGTGTTAAATCAAATGGAAAGTGATTTAATCGACAATGTATTTGATTTTGCTGATCGGGTCGCTCGTGAAGTCATGGTACCTCGGCAAG
>JAPUES010000289.1 GCA_027492445.1 Sporomusaceae bacterium
GCTAATGCCTCACTTGCCCCCATCCATGTTTCTTCGTCCATTAACTTAGATAACATTTCATCATCGATTTTGCATTTTTTCCTATAGGCAGCAATAATACTAGCTTTAATTATCTCTAAATCTTTAGCCATTTTTTCACATTCGCTCGCATTATAGTAACCTGATAAAACTAACATTGGATTATGAATCATCATCATTGAATTGCTTGGCATTATAACTTTATCGCCTGCCATAGTAATAATAGTAGCTGCACTTGCAGCTATACCATCAATTCTTATAGTTACATTGCCAGTATAAGTTTTTAGTTGGTTATAAATAGCATGAGCAGCAAACACATCACCGCCACCACTATTAATTCGGACACATAGAGATTTTCCATTTAACTTCGCCAAGTCATTTGCAAAGCATTTTGGTGTTGTTTCATCCCCCCACCAACTTTCGTCCGAAATAGCTCCGTAAATTAATATTTCTACTACCTCTTTTTCAACCTGATTCTTTATCTCCCAAAACTTCTTCATCATCTTCACCTCCTTTCTTATTTTTAGTATCTGTCGGTAGTACCAAACCACAATTTTTAGCTTCTACTTTTTCTTGGGCTAATATTTCAATATTTTCATCATAATTAGAGCCAGTCATTTCCGCAGCTTCTTTTTCTCCGGTAGAAAGACCATATAAACGTCTTAAATATGAACCATTTGCATCTTTGACCGGATCAATCATTCCCATAACAGGACCATACCATTCAGCATTACACCAAGCTTTTTTTATTAATGGATCATCATAAAAACCCGGTGCCTTTATTCTCCCAATGGCAATAGCCTCAGTGAGCCACCTTTCATATACTGGTTGACAAAAATCCCTACTAAACCAAGTTCTCCTAACTTTATACATTGACCATGCCTGTAATAGCGCCGCCCTAGATGCAGAATAAGACGAATTAAAAGACTTCATCAACACTTCATAAGGTTGCTCAATGGCTGCCCCTATTTGTTTTATCAACTGATTTGTAAAGGGTTCAAAAGTAGATAAAGTACGTCCAGCATCAATTGATTTAACATCATACCCGGGTGGTAATAAATTTAAAGTACCGGGACCAAGAGCATAATCAGACGGATCTAACATAATATCATCATATGTTTCACCTAGCATTGAACCGATATCTCCACCCGCTGTACCCTCAGTAAAAAACAAAGTGAAAAATGACTTAATAATTGCTGAAGTTAATTCCGCCTCGCTATATCTTGACACTTGTTTTAAAACTTCAATTACAGGTGCTAAATAAGGAACGCCCCGATATTGTTCGGGACGTTCTTCATGAGAAACTTGCAATATATTAGGTTCACCAGTTATTTTTCCAAAAGCCTCTACTCTTTGCCATGCAGGCAAACCACTCAATTCTGTTAAATCATTCGGCACACGATTTGCGATCCAATATGCTACAACAGCTCCATCAGAATTTATTTCAATTCCGCTAATAATTCTATTATCATTATCCGGATTTTTCATTTCAACGGTCAACGGAGATAATTCCTTTATCACTGAAAAATTAGGATTAGACACTCTACTTGCCTCAAATAGCTGTATTCTCAAGCTGTATGGATTATCATTTGATTTTGGCACCCTATATTTGAAAGCAGCCCAACTATCACCATCAATTAAGTAAGATTGATATGCAATGTCTTGAAGGTCATAAAAATTATTTTTTTGATATAAATCACAATGTTTTGACATTGCCCATAAGTCGAATTCCTCCATAGTATGCCTACACCATTTTTTTGCTTCTTCAATAGATAATCCTAAAATATTATGCTTAATTCGAGCACTTAGCTTTAAGCCTGCACCAATAACATTTGTTCTTGAAGTATTAATGGCACTAGCAGCAATCGGAGTATTAATAACAACATCCGATGATCTATTGCGTAAAGTAGGTAAGTTAACGTCAATATCAGACTTAACACTAGACTTAATCGGGTTATATCCGGCAAGACTTTTTTTATGATGACTTGCTCCACCTTCTGAATAACCCGTATTTATTATGTTATTTTTCCTATTTGTTGGTTGTCTCGCTTTTTCACTTCTTCTTTTCGGCACCTTTAATCACCCCATTAATCCATTAAAACTACTCTTTTGGATCGTTTACCTCTATTTTCATAACCATCAACGGTTGCCCCTGCTGCAATCAGTTCATTTATTTGACTTTGAACTTGCGATAATTGCGCCCGTTCTACTGAGCGATTACCAATAGAGTATTTTTGCGCATTTAAAATTTTTTGCTCCGTTTTTAACAAATCTGCTAATCTTTTATTTTGTAGTGAATTTGACATTAATAAACACCCTTTCTTACACAACCATAATTTCCAGACTTATTTGTTCTAGCCTCAGGTTTCTTTTTAGTATTACCCTTAGCAGAAGGTAAAAATATCATTTTTTTAAGCATTTCCCAATTTGGATTGATGCTTTGCATACAAGCTATGTTATATACTCGTAAGTCTAACGGCTCATTTCTTTTGTCCCCAGCGATATTTTCCCAAACCATATGAATAACACCATTTTTTTTACGAGGTTTTAGCTGTTCTGCAATTAAACCTTTGAAGTAAATTGAATCATAACCTCTATTCCACAATATTTCTGCTATCGAGGAATCTGCATTTTGTTCGTAATCTAATGGAAAATGAAAATACTTAACACCCGGATTTTCTATCGAAAGCCTATCCATAACATATTGTTTTCCACTATCAGTCCCCAATAAAATTAATGGTATTCCATACTCTTTAACCTTAGAAATTTTATGAATTAAAGCTACCCCGGGAGAAGAATGACCTTTGATAGCAAACCTCCCTTTCGCAAAGTTTTTTCGACAATATTTATAAACTTCTTTTGCGTAATGACCACCAGAATCGATAAATGTTCTTGCTACGATCAAGCCATTGCCATTTTTAAAATGGTATGTTCTATCTAATTGCTGATCTAATTCATCCCATACTTGTTGATTATCAGGAATACCTAAAATCATTCCCTTTTTTATTCCCCAATTTTCTTCACCTTCACCCCAACCACATATTTCATATTCCAAACGATTGTCCTGGGTATCTACAGCTGCTGTTAAAAGCAAAACCCCTTCCGGTAGTTCTGCCTCATACATTTCTCTACGTTTTAAAAAAATATTTTCATCCTCAAATTTTCCTATTTGCCGATATGTTTCACCAAATCGAGTATTCATTACAACTTTTTCTCGTTCCGGATCACCCTTTGCTTCTAGCCATTCCTTAATAACTTCTTGCCAACTTATCCATGGACTAGCAAAACAGTTAACAAAAAAGCTTCTGACACCGTTTTTAAGTGCAGAAGCATTTTGTGCAATATATTTTTGCTTTGTATTTTTCATTTCAGTTTCCGAAAATTCATAACCACAGTCAGGACAACGCCATTTTACAGATATAACTATATAACCCTTAGTTCCATTTTTATTTTGAATTTCTTCATGCTTTTCAACTATATCTCTATGCGTAACAAGATGATATTCTTCACATTTGGGACACTGATGTTGCCATTCTTCTTGAGTACCAGCTATATACTCAGTTTCAATGCGAGATGATCCTTCATTAGTAGGTGTAGAAAACAACCCCATAACCCTATTCCAAAATGTTGTCATACGTTTGGCCGCTAAATCTACCGGATCACCTTCTGTTCCTGCACTATCAGGAAATCGGTCAACTTCATCTGCTAATAAAACTCTAACAGGCCGACTTGCTAAGCCTGCAGGAGAATTAGCTCCACACATTATTAACCGCCCACCAGGGAATAACTTAGACAGAATTGTATTATTACTATCCCTAGATTTAACATCAAAAAACAAATTGTTTAATGCCTTTGTATCTTTAAGCATTGGAGCAATACGACTTTTCGAATAATCTTCTGCCATATCAATAGTTGGTTGTATCATCATTATTGCAGCTGGATCAATGTGAGCAAATCTTCCAATAACATTATTCATTATGTCGGACTTTCCTATCTGACTTGCTGATTTCACGATAACAGTTTTTACACCTAACTGAGTAAAGGCATCCATTATTTCTTTTTGATAAGGTGCTCTATCAGTCCTCCAACGCCCCGGTTCTGCTGATACACCCGACGATAACATACGATAAGTATCCGCCCACTCTGAAACACTCGTTTTAAGAACTGGCTTTAAACCCTTTAAAAATGATGTTTTAAAAAGGTCAATCGCTGTTTTCATTTTCTATTTCCTCATCAGTAAATAAATCCGGTGAATATTCACTAAGCTCACTTAATTTATCTTCAATTTCTCTAGTAATATATTCATAAATTTCTTCTTTTGGTTTCCCCTCTAATTGTGGCGCTAATTTATTAGGTAATCCTAGCAGTTGAGTTCTCAAAGTTGTAAACATTTCTATCATAACCATTTCTACAGTTTTAGCATCATAAATATTATTCTGAATTTTAGACAACTTTATTTCTGCTAATTCTCGCTTTGCTTTTTCATGCAATGCCTTTTCTGTCCAATAGTCAGTTTCATCCTCTAAATCACCCGATTCTCCCTGTTTTGATTTATAAAAATTTTTCAAACTATCAACCAGCAAAATTGCTCCGGTATCAGTCTTTTCAATAATGCCATCTTGAACAAGTTGATGTACTCTAGGCTGAGTAATACCAAGGACTTTAGCCATTTCTGATTGAGTTGTTGTAATCTTATTTACATCTTTTGAAATTTTCATATTTACAACCTCCTATTACTCAAAATTATAAATAAGCGCTAAATAAAATTTATAGCTAGGAAACTATCGGGAGTTCGAAGCCCCGTAAGCACAAGTTTTCC
>JAPUES010000290.1 GCA_027492445.1 Sporomusaceae bacterium
CATGAAAGAAATTAAGCTGGCATATGGTAAGGGCCATCTTAGCATTCAGGTTCCTAAGCGATCTATTGTGATTGAACCGCGGCATTTTACTGGTTTAGCAGATGAGAAATATGCAGTACTAACGGCACTACGCGATCCCATTGGTACTCCTCCTTTAAAAGAAATGGTGAAAACAACAGATCGTGTTGCTATTGTAATTGCCGATATTACTCGGCCTACACCGAGTGAAAAACTAGTACCTTGGATTATGGAAGAACTATCTCATGTTCCTAAAGAAAATTTTGTTATCCTCAATGGGCTCGGTAGTCATCGTCCTAATACGAAAGAGGAACTCATTCAAATGCTAGGGCAGGAAGTGGTAGATACTGTTCAGGTTTTGAATCACGAGGCTTTTGATGATAAGGAATTAATACATGTTGGTCGCAATAGCTATGGTTCAGAAGTGTATTTGAATAAGACGTATGTAGAAGCTGATTTTAGAATCGTGACAGGTTTTATTGAACCTCATTTTTTTGCCGGCTTCTCAGGAGGGCCCAAGGGTATTAATCCGGGAATTGTAGGCATTAAAACCATTCAGGATTTTCATAATGCGCAAATGATTGGCAATCCCCAAAGCACGTGGGGGGTAATTGATGGCAATAGTGTACAAGATGCCGCCACTCAGAATTGCTTACTAGCCAAGCCAGAATTTATGCTGAATGTCACCTTAAACGGAGAGAAAGAAATTACTAAGGTATTTGCCGGCGATGTAATAACTGCTCATCGTGCAGGTTGTTCCTTTGTTAAAGAACATGCCATGTTTCCAGTGACCGAAGCTTTTGATATTGTTATTACTACCAATTCTGGTTATCCTTTAGATCAAAATGTATACCAAACGGTCAAAGGTATGAGTGCCGGGGCCCAGGTGGTGAAAAGAGGCGGCAGCATTATTAGTGTTTCGGAATGTAGTGATGGGCTTCCAAGCCACGGAAACTTTGGTGCAATCATAAAAATGCGTGAAACACCCGAGGCTTTATTAGAAATGATAAATGAACCAAGCTTTTCCATGTTCGACCAGTGGCAAGTCCAAGCTCTGGCCATGATTCAAAGTAAGGCAGAATGTTATCTGTACTCATCACTTGCACCCCAGACAGTACTTGATTGTAAACTCCAGCCAACAGATAATATAGAGCTAACCTTGGAAAGGTTAATTGCTAAATATGGATCAAATGCTTCTATTGCTATTTTACCCTTAGGACCATTAGTTATTCCTTATATTGTAAAATGATTAAAAAGTTAGTCTAAGTCTACATTAAAATCTAGGCTGGGCTTTCGAAAGATGCATAGGGCCTAGGATATTGTTTCATACTACTACTGAGGTGGAAGTAAATGCGAAATAAGTTTAAGACTCCAATAGTTGGGATTGCTGTGGTAACTGTTTTAGCAGGTTCATACTTTTTTTTGCGTCCGCCTGCCCAAAAACCTTTCCCCGATTTACCTCCTGAAATACCTATGGAAGAAAACAGGGGCAAGGAATTACCTACCCCTATACCTGGCGTCGAAACCTTTGATGTTAACAAATATAAGGAAGAACCTATTGTTAGTGTATGGATGGCAGATAAAGGATATGTAGAGCATATGCCCATGGAACAATATTTAGAAGGGGTTATTGCACGAGAGATGGATCCGAAATGGCCCCTTGAAGCATTAACGGCTCAGGCCATTGCATCAAGGACGCTTACTCTTCATGCCATTGAGGCAGGAACCATTCGAAAACTGCATAATGCGGATGTCAGCACTGCTAAGGAAGAATTACAGGCTTATGGGCCCCAATTGATCAATGAGAATGTCCGAACAGCAGTGCGACATAGCAGAGGACAGGTGCTTTTATATGCTGGGGGATTGGTAAATGCTATTTATAGTTCTTGTAATGGACAGATTGCTGGGACAAAAGAAGAAAGCTTTCCCAATGAGATTGCTACCCCCACCCCTTATTTTCAGCCGGTAACCGACAACTGCTTTCAATACGCACCGCGGAAAGAACAAGAGTGGCTGGTCAAAATACCTGCCGCGGAGGTAGCGGCCGCTGTTGGCTATAAAGGAAATCCAGAAAATATTACAATTTTAGAAAAAGGACCTTCCGGACGCATTCTTTATATTGGTGCCGAGGACAAAAAAATATATGGTGCTGATTTTAGGAAGAGGATAGGTTATGATCGGTTAAAATCCACCTTAATTACGGAGATGCAGTATGATGGTAAAAATTTTATTTTTAAAGGAATGGGCTGGGGTAATGGAGTGGGATTATGTCAATGGGGCGCATATACTTTTGCACAAGAAGGTCTAAAAGCAGAAGAAATTATTAAGAAATATTATATAGATGTTGAAATTAAAAAACTGTGGGAATAAGAGGGGTCGTTTATGGATGCAAATAGGATTTTTCCACCCCAACACTATTTATATCAAAATGCGGTTAATCCTTCTGCAGAAAACTTGTGTAAAGTTGTTGCCCTGCATCGGCAGGCCCTAGCCGAAATTCGCAATACCCCCTTTCGTAAAAGTATTGAGGCCGAAAAAGTAATTGCAAAAGATATGATTGATTATGGCTTTTTGCATTCGGTTACCAACCGAAAATACACGGGGTTATTTAAAACCGGCCTGAATTTTGAAGTGGATTTCTATCATCCAGAACTACAAATCGGGGTAGAAGTGGAAAAGGGGGAAATCAATAATATATGGAAAAATATTTGTAAATTTGGAGAGTCAAAAATTATTCGGCATGGTGTCTTATTAGTCCCTATTACTCGGCAAGGACAAAAGACAAGTAGTGAGTTTTATAATAATACGATTAAGAGGTTGTGTAATATTGAAAGATTATTTACCTTAATTGATAGCTTACTGGTTATCGGTTATTGAAAACCTATATATTAAATAAAGAGTAATTTTTTTTAAGAAGATGCATATACTAATAGTGGAGAGGTAGTCATGTGGCACCTCATCCATATAGGCGCCACTGTTTCTTTATACATAAGGAATGGTGGCGCTACGGCTTTTCAAGTAGTCTAAGGGTAGAATAAAAGCTCTTATTTAAATCCCCTTCTAATAGGGGATATTTTATTTTTAATTTTACGTTACAATAGTCGCTGAGTACGCTATAATATATTTCAGGTTGATAAGGGAGAGAATTGTATGCTTAATGTTGTAGTAACAATCATTGGTACTCAACGTGATGCTCAAGGAGAAGAGTCTCGCATAGAACTTATTACAGTAGGGCACTATTATGAAAAAAACGGTGTACAGTATATTGTGTATAAGGATAGTGAAATATCAGGACTTGAAGGCGTTAGAACGATGCTAAAGGTCTATGATCAGTATGTGGTGCTTGTAAGAAAGGGCAGTGTGGAGTATACCCAAGAGTTTCGTCTGGGCCTTAAAAGTCTTAGCACATATGTGACGCCTTATGTCAAAATGGAAATGGGAATCATAACCCAAAACATAAAGCTAGCGTTAAGTAGCCCAACTGGTACTATCGATATTCGTTATGAGTTAGAGATAAACGGACAGTGGCAAAGTACCAATACCTTGTCTATCAGTGTACGGGAGGAATGAAAATGGATATGAAAGAGTTATTGCAAAACGCAATTTACCAAGGAGCGCAACAAGCTATTAATGATGGTGTATTCAGCGCCGAGGTGCTGCCAACGATTATGCTTGAAGTACCTCCCAAGATGGAATTTGGTGATTTTGCTACTAATTTTGCAATGCAGGCGGCAAAAACAGCAAAAACCAATCCGAGAGTGATTGCAGAGGCCATTGTAGAACGAATGCAAGAAACATGGTTAGAGAAGGCCGTGATTGCAGGTCCAGGGTTTATTAATTTTTATTTGAAATCCGAGTGGCTATATAATATGCTGGGAGATATTCTAGCACAAGGTGATAACTATGGGAACAGCCTTTCAGGGGGAAATCAACGTGTACAGGTCGAGTTTGTCAGTGCCAACCCTACAGGACCCTTACATGTAGGTCATGGGCGTGGTGCTGCAGTGGGCAGTGCCTTAGTTAATTTACTAAGAGCAGCAGGCTACGATGTAGCAAGTGAATTTTATATTAATGATGCGGGAAATCAAATTGATAATTTAGCAGCATCGGTTAATGCTCGCTATTTAGAATTACTAGGACAAGCAGTAGAATTTCCTGCCGACGGTTATCATGGTCAGGATATTATCGGGACTGCTCAGGGCATCATTGATAAAGATGGAGATCGATATCTTGAATTTTCCGTAGAAGAACGTCTAGCAACGTTTAAAGGGATTGCTCTTGCTGAAAAGCTAGCGGCCTTAAAAATAGATCTCGCGGCCTTTAATGTACAGTTTGATGTCTGGTTTAGTGAATGTAGTTTACATGAAAACAATGCCCTTAGTGAGACCCGTCAGGTGCTTCAGGATAATGGCTCTATCTATGAAAGTGAGGGTGCATTGTGGCTCAAATCTACAGCGTATGGTGATGACAAGGACCGAGTCGTGATTCGCGATAATGGTATTCCTACTTATCTGGCTGCAGATATTGCTTATCATCGCAATAAGCTAGAACGGGGTTTTGATCAACTCATCAATATTTGGGGTGCTGATCACCACGGTTATATTTGTCGTGTCAAGGCTGCCATTGCTTCTTTAGGGTACCGTCCTGAGCAGCTAGAAGTGCTCATTGTGCAAATGGTTAGTTTATATAGAAGTGGTCAGCTTGTGAAAATGTCCAAGCGGACAGGACAAAGTGTAACTTTAAGTGAGTTAA
>JAPUES010000291.1 GCA_027492445.1 Sporomusaceae bacterium
ACATTCATTGTGAAATTTATTTTTAGGTGTGGAGGAAGAAAATGGTTCGATTCGTAGGATGGTTAATGATTCTTTTTTCTTTTGGGCTACTGTATTTATGGAATCCTGAATTTTTTCAACATACCTATAGCATTTTACGGCATGGGGATATTATTGCTTTAGCTGATTATTTAAGAAGTTTTGGCCCCTGGTCAATTGTGGCAACCTTGCTACTATTTATTCTTATGACCTTTACCATTGTTTTTCCCTTTATGATTTTATCAGGAGCTGCCGGTATTATGTACGGCTTGTTTTGGGGAACTATGATTTCATGGCTCGGCGAAGTCCTAGGAGCCATTGCTATGTTTCTTTTTGTTCGGTATTTTTTTCGAAAAGTGACGGAAGGCTGGATTGCTAAAAGTGCTTATTTAAAACAGGTAGATGACTATAGTGCAGAAAATGGATTTAAAGCATTGCTGATTGCTCGTCTTTTGCCCTTAGCCCCATCAGGAATTATTACTGCTGTTGCTGCCATTAGCCGCATCAGTGTGAAAGACTTTTTATTAGCAACCGCAATTGGTAAGCTGCCGCCCGTTGTTATAAAAGTGCTACTTGGCCATGATCTTGTATTTGCAGGCGAAAATATGACCCGTTTACTCATCGTCTTATTGTTAGTTGTTGGGTTGTATGTAGGATTGTGGTGGCGTAAGCGTTCCAAGGCCAAGGCCAAAAGCTAATGATGAAGGAGGTGATAGAATATGCCAATCGTACAAATTGATATGATTGAAGGACGTACGGTGGAACAAAAACGAGAATTAGTAAAAAGAGTAACAGAGGTTATATGTGAAACCGCCAATTGTCCTGCGGAAGCAGTAACGATTATCATTCGTGATGCTGCAAAACACCATATTGGTAAAGCTGGTATCTTAGCATTGGATCGCTAAGATAATGATTTTTAAAGCAGTAAAACATCCTTATTTTATGAGGATGTTTTTAATTTATACATTTTTACGAATAAAAGGGAATAACCTAGTTATGTAAACTTAAACGTGGATTTTAGTGAACAGGAGCTGTTTTATCCCCTTTGTCTTTATGAACAGTATGGTGTATCATAAAGGACATGCCGAATTTCTATTGAAAACGGAGGAACCAATCCTATGGGGTGAATCCGCTATTGCGGTAGGGCGTTCCCTTATCCCGAACCCGTCAGCTAACTTCGTAGGCATATGGAAAGGGGTGTTTTATTATGAAAAACACACAAAAAAAATGGATTATAAAGACGATTTGGCAAACTCTTATGATTAGTATGCTAGGGGTAAATATACTGCTAGCGCCAGTTTCTGCAGCAGCACTTCATCAGACCTCTCAGGTATCTGGTGGAAAAGAAGTAGGTCGTTATCAACAAATGGATATTGTAGCGACGGCATATGCACCCGGTCCTCATGATAATGGTAAATGGGGTAATCTTACTCACATTGGCACACAAGTACGCCCTGGTGTCATTGCTGTTGATCCTAAGGTTATTCCTCTTGGTAGTAAGTTATATATTGAATTTCCCGATGGACGTAGTATGTATGGAGTAGCTGAGGACACGGGCGGTGCGATTAAAGGCAATCGCATTGATATTGCCATGTGGACAGTAGCAGAGGCTTATGATTTTGGTATTCAAAAGATTAAGGTTCGTATTTTAAATTAGAATTTTTCAGCACAGTGAAACCTCGAATTGGTGAATGCCGATTCGAGGTTTCACTTTATTTATAGAATGGATGTCAATTATAAAATAATAGGAGAAATGTGCACTGAAAATACAAGTTAAGAGAAAAAAACAAAAAAAATAAAATTAATTTGCAAATTACATAAAAAAAGTGGATTAGGTAACTTTAAGTGTGTTATTATAGTTGAAATAACTTTTGCGAGTAGTACGAGAGGAGAACGTTTATGTTTGAAAATAAGTTTATGCAAGAAGGTTTGACCTTTGATGATGTTTTGCTAGTGCCAGGAAAATCAGATGTTTTGCCGAAAGATGTGGATGTTACCACAAATTTGACCAAGAATATTAAACTCAACCTTCCTATTGTTAGTGCCGGTATGGATACTGTTACAGAAGCTCGTATGGCCATTGCTATAGCACGAGAAGGTGGTATCGGTATTATTCATAAAAATATGTCTATTGAGCGGCAAGCTGGAGAAATTGATAAAGTAAAACGTTCTGAACATGGTATCATTGTCGATCCAATTTTTTTATCTCCTGATAACACGTTGCAAGATGCACAAAATTTGATGGAAAAATATCACATATCAGGTGTGCCAGTAACAAAGGATAATAAACTAGTTGGAATTTTAACAAACAGGGATTTGCGCTTTGAAACGAATTTGCTACGAAAAATAGAAGTCTGTATGACGACAGATCATCTTATTACTGCTCCTGTGGGAACTTCGGTGGAAGATGCGAAAGCCTTGCTACATAAGCACAGAATTGAAAAATTACCTTTAGTGGATAGTGAAGGAAATTTAAAAGGTCTTATTACCATTAAGGATATTGAAAAATCTCAAAAATATCCTAATTCGGCAAAGGATCCAAAAGGACGTTTGTTAGTGGGGGCAGCCATTGGCGTTGGCGCTGATATGTTGGAGCGCGTTGCTGCGATTGTGGCCTCTAAAGTCGACGTAATTGTCGTAGATACTGCCCATGGACATTCCCAAGGTGTTCTTGATGCTGTTAAAAAAATTAAAGGTTTATATCCAGATGTAGATTTAATTGCTGGAAATGTTGCAACGGCAGAAGCCACTCGTGATTTGATTACAGCAGGTGCTGACGCTATCAAAGTTGGGATTGGGCCAGGATCAATTTGCACCACTCGTATTGTGGCAGGAATTGGTGTACCGCAAATTACAGCCGTTTATGAATGTGCAAAGGCTGCACGAGAATTTGATATTCCTATCATCGCTGATGGCGGTATTAAATATTCTGGTGATGTTGTAAAAGCTCTTGCTGCAGGTGCGAGCGTTGTAATGCTGGGCAATCTCTTTGCCGGTACAGAAGAAAGTCCTGGTGAAACGGTTATATACCAAGGACGTAGTTATAAAGTCTATCGGGGTATGGGATCACTTGGAGCCATGGCACAAGGCAGTAAGGATCGTTATTTTCAAGAAAATATGGACAAACTAGTGCCAGAAGGTATTGAAGGACGAGTGCCTTATAAAGGAACCTTGGCCGATACAGCCTTTCAATTAATTGGTGGACTAAGAGCGGGTATGGGGTACTGCGGCGTTCATAATATCCAAGAGCTAATTAATAAAACCCGTTTTATTCGCATTACGGGTGCAGGCTTAAAAGAAAGTCATCCTCATGATATTAGTATTACGAAAGAATCTCCTAATTATAGTTTCTAAGTTTGAAAAAACACCGCCATGCTTTTTACCAAGCTGGCGGTGTTTTCGAATTAATGATACCAAATTCAAAACCCAGATTTTTATAAAAGGTAATGATTTGCGGCAATGCTTTTACTGTTTCTTCATGACCTCTGCTATCATGCATTAAGAGAATGGCGTGGCTCCATAAAAACTTATTTTTTTCTGTTTGGTAAGCAATATTATTAAAAATAGTATCGGCATTGGCACTAGAAGCATCCCCAGAGCTAATGTTCCAACCCACCTCGATATATCCTTGATTGTGCAGTGCGTCCCAGTATTCTGTTGTAAAACTGCCAGCGGAACCACCAGGGGCTCTAGAAATATGGGGACGTACACCAATGACATTTTTGATCACCTCATCGTTACGATGCAGTTGCTCAGTATATGTGCTGGCAGAACGATAAAGTTCACGATAAATGTGATTGTAACTATGATTGCCAATCCCATGTCCTTCCTCGTAGATTTGCTGTAAAATAGCAGGGTTTTTTTCTACTTCGGTACCAAGGACAAAAAATGTTGCCTTAATCCCATGTTCTTTAAGAATAGCAAGAATCTGGGGGGTATTTACGGAATCAGGTCCATCATCAAAGGTTAAATACACTATCTTATTGCCAAAGTACTTTGTCTCGGTCGGTAAGATTGTCGGTAAATTTTCTTCCAGCCGCTCCAAATAGGTATAACTATCAAATTCAGGTTCATTGTGAGTAAGTTTTGGTATAACTAATTTGTTTTCAGGTAAGTTTTCTTGTGCTTGTGTAGAAGGTTCCTCTACCAAAGGGATTAGCTGGGTTGTTGGCAAGGCTAATGTAACGAGGGGGGCCGAGGCCAGGAGGATAAAACAGGTAACCCAAATGCTACAAATTGCATTAAAAACTTTATTTTTTTTCGCCATAACGACCTCCTATTCTTAAGGGTATAGTAATCAAAAAATAATTAAACTTTATGTATTTATGCAACATTCGACAAAAAAGTATAGATTCCTGTGTCTAAAGTTTACAAAGCTTTGGAATACTAATTATAAAAGGAGAGTGATGAAATGCGGCACCTATTTATAAGAAGCACTATCGTAATTGTAATTTTATTTACCTTTATTAATAGAGGTTATGCTTTCTTTTTGCCGCAGGTTGACCAGCTAGAAAATTTGCAGTTAGTAGCAGCGACACAAGTGTTCGATGAAAAAGAACAACTGATTGCCAAATTATTTGAAGAAAATCGCATTGTTGTATCCATTCATAATATGTCTCCTTATATTCAGCAAGCAATCATTGCCAATGAAGATAGTCGATTTTATAATCATAG
>JAPUES010000292.1 GCA_027492445.1 Sporomusaceae bacterium
ATATAAATAGGGTCAGATAAGGAAAGCTGATGACCAGATAATCCAGCAACAGCAATGCCAATCAAAGCATGTGAAAGAGAATCCATCGTACACCTCCCAGATTCGTTTGTTTACATAACATTATAGCATGAATTAGAAAAATAAAGCGGTGGTAATTTTTGAATGCATAGAAAAAGGTGCCCATGATAGGGCACCTTTACAATTTAACTTGCTTTTGTCTCATTGGTAGCGATTTGCTGTTTTTTATTTAAGAAGATTAAATAATATAAGTAAATGGCTACTAGTATAGGAATGCCAGTATAGAGAACAATTCGTTGTGATTCATCAAAATATAAACTAATAATGACACCGAAATTTAAAACTAAGGTTAAAATCGGTACCAGAGGATAAAGGGGGGTACGAAAGGTAAGTTCTTCTACTTTGCCCCCAAGGCGCGTAAATTCTTTGCGGAAATTGATTTGGCACCAAGCAATAATGGCCCAAATCAAACATCCCGTTAAACCCGTACTAGACATTAACCACAGGTATACGGTGTCGGCTGCATAGGCACTTGTTAATAAGGAGGCGCACGCTAGTACCAACGTTACCAATACACCATAAAAAGGTACGCCCCGAGAGTTTAATTTGCCAAGGGCACGAGGCGCTAAGCCTTCTTTAGACATGGACCAAAGAAGGCGTGAGCAAGCGTAAAGGGCAGAGTTTCCAGCCGATAAAGCCGAAGTCATGACAACAAAGCTCATAATGTCTTTTGCCAAAGGAAAGCCAAGAATACCAAAAACATGAGCAAAAGGACTTTCTAAAACGCTAGCCTCATCATAAGGAATGATAGCGGCCAGTACAATGATAGCAAGGACGTAAAAGAAAATAATTCGAAAGGCAATACCTTTAATAACGCGGGGGACATTCTTGCCAGGGTTTTCGCACTCGCCAGCAGCAATACCTACTAGTTCTGCACCCTGAAAGGCGTAAACAACAGCAATCATTGTTAAAAATACAGCTTGAAAGCCATTAGGAAAGAGGCCAGAGTCTGTTTTGAAATTAGAGAAACCAAGAGGGAAAGAATGATCGGCAAAGCCAAAAATTAAACCTGCTCCAGCTACGATAAAGGCTAAAATAGCAGCGACTTTAATACTAGCAAACCAAAATTCAGCTTCGCCATAGGCACGGACAGAAATGATATTTAGTAATGCCAGCATAATTGCAAAGAGACCGCACCATATCCAAATGTCTATCTGGGGAAACCAGTTATTCATGATAATACCAGCAGCCGTAAAGTCGGCAGCAATGCAAATTGCCCAGTTAATCCAGTATAGCCAACCTGTTGTAAAGCCAGCGCCAGGAGAAATAAAACGAGAAGCATAGGTTTGAAAGGAACCAGAAACTGGCATAGCAACCGTTAGTTCACCTAAGCATAGAAGCACCATATACATAATAAGGCCACCGACGAGATAGGCCAGGACAGCGCCGAGAGGACCTGCTTGGCTAATGGTTTGTCCTGAACCCAAAAAAAGTCCAGTACCAATTGTGCCTCCAATGGAAATCATCATAAGATGACGTGACTTCATATCACGCTTTAGGCCCTCTTTTTGTGGGCAAAGTTCTTCAAGATTGACGCTAGGCTTTGACATGAATAAACCTCCTAATGTAATAACATAAAAAATGGTTGTGAGCTATCTCACAACCAAAAATTTACATAAATATATAAATTCCCACTTGTAGAAGATAGTTCTTCACCTAAAAATGGGGTTTTAGGTGACAGCCTTGTACTTATTCAGTACAAGTCCAGCAAAAGAAACGTGGCAAGTTTCTTTACTTCGGCAGAAATTCCTTTCTGTATAGTTCATAGTTACCAGCTCGCTATACATACTAATAAGATCCGCACCTCTATGCATCACAGCAAATTTAATTGATTTCATTCTAGCCCCTCTAGTATTATCTGTCAATATAGTTCTTTAAATAAATAAATAACCACTAGAAATATGGAGAAAATTAAATAAAAATTAAGAAAATAATACAAAATGCGTATTTTGATGGAGGAAGACAATGGACAAATTACAGCAAAGTTTAGATGCAAAATTTGCCCAATCTTTGGTTGATATTGTTGCTGCTGAACTCAATAAGAATGTAAATATTCTCGATAATCGGGGCGTTATTATTGCATCCTTTAGCAGAGAACGGGTTGGGCAAATACACGAAGCAGGGGCTAAGATGTTAACTTCAGGGGATATTGAGGAATTTCATGTTAGTCAAAAGGAAGAATTACATCTTAGAGGAATGCGAAAAGGCTTTAATGTCCCTATTTTGTTTGAAGGCGAATGTGTGGGTGTAATTGGTGTTACAGGTGATCCTAAAACGGCTAAACCCTATGCGCGTCTTGCAGCACGGTTTGTAGAAGCTAATTTACAGTCGAATGAGAGACAGGAAAAGTTAGTAAGGGCATTAAAGGAAAAAGAAGAGCTTCACGGTATGTTTTTAAATAAGATGATTCATATTCAGGAGGAAGAACGTAAAAGGATATCTAGGGAGCTCCATGATGAAACCAGCCAATCCCTAACATCGATTATTGTAGGACTACGTATGCTTGCCGAGCAAGTGCCACGTCATGAGGACAAAGAACAAATACTGAAAATACGTGAGCTTGTAAGTACTACGTTAGAGGCCGTTCATACCATCGCTGTTGAATTGCGTCCTGTATTATTAGATGATTTAGGGTTAGTAGCTGCTGCAAAAAAATATATGGAAAACTACTCTAAGCAATATAAGATTGATATGCATATTGATGTTGATAATGTAAAGAGGGAACGCTTTTCCCCTGAGATTGAAATTACTCTTTATCGGATTTTGCAAGAAGCCTTAACCAATATTATTAAACATGGACAGGCAACTCAGGTCTGGGTAGCCTTATATAAAAAACAAGAAAAACTTATACTAAGAATTCGTGATAATGGCATTGGCTTTAATCGGGAGGCCCCTAGTGCTTATAGTCGAAATTCTCTAGGTATATATGGTATGAGAGAACGTGTCGCCCTTGTAGCGGGGAGTTTTACCATAGAATCTGCCCTTGGTCAAGGAACGGAAATTCTTGTCACAATTCCGTTACTGGTGAATGAAAACCATTTTACACAGTAGAAAGTCTTGCCAATGGTTGGCAAGACTTTCTACAAAAATTATTTTTTTCTACCGGCTTTGTAGGACTGATCTAACAGCTGGATTACATGCACAGCATCTTGGTTCATTTTGTTTTGAATAAGTCCATCCGTTAAATGCATCCGACAAGTACCGCAACTAGTCGCCACAATATCAGCATTGGTGGATGCAATATCAGCAATTTTACGGTCGTTAATTTTTCGGGAAATTTCATAATTAGCTAGACTGAAAGAGCCTCCTGAGCCACAGCAACGATCGGGCTGTTTCATTTCGATAAAGGTTAAGCCTGGAATGGATTTTAGTACTTCGCGGGGTTGTATGGTAACTTTAATGCCGCGGGCCATATGGCAAGGATCATGCATGGTTACCGCTGCATTGACGGGGCCTAGTTTCTTTTTATTAAACTTAACAATGTCGACGAGAAATTCACTAATTTCGTAGGTTTTTTTGGCGAGTTTTTCTGCAAGTTTTTTGGTGCTTGGTTCATCGTTAAACATATGGGGATATTCAATTTTAAAAGCTTCGGTACAGGAACCGCAGGCGGCAATAATATAGTCAAAATTGTAGCTGTCAAAGGTTTCTAAATTATGCCTAGCAAATAGTTTGGCAGAAGTAACATCCCCAGACATATAGACGGGTGTTCCGCAGCAATGCTGCAGACTAGGCATTACCACTTCAATATTATTTTCTTTTAAAACATTAATAACAGAGCTTCCTACATCCGTATACATATAATTAATCGTACAACCTGTAAAGAAACCAACGCGCATCTTAGGTTTAATAGCGGTAATGGTTTCTGGATACTGACTGCGTAGCGGCGAAGAAGCAAAGGGAGCGGTAATACGTTTTTTATCCATACCAGGCATGGGGAAACGAGCGATAGATCCCATTTTCCCAGGTAACTTTTTGAAAGATAAGGGGCCAAAAAGACCTGCCATCCGTAAGGAAAAATCAAATAAATGTCTATTCTTAAGCAAGGCAAAGACTTGTTTCTTAATGGGATGAAGACCACGAGCTTTTACGGCTGCTTGGCGCCCACGTAAAATAAGTTCATCAGCAGGCACGCCGCAAGGACATTTTCCAGTGCAAGCTTTACAAGAGACACACATGGCCATTGTTTTGTCAAAGAGATTAGAAATGGCAAGTTTACCGCTCAGAACACCATCCATAAGGGCGAGCTTACCACGGGCTACGGCTGTTTCTTTACCGATTTCTTTATATACGGGGCAGACTTCCATGCAATTACCGCATTTCATGCAATTGGCAAGGGCATCACGAAGATCTATTAAGAGTTCTTTATCATGCTCATTGATATCTTTTGCAGTAATATCATCCTTCATGTTAACACTCTCCCACTAATTTACCAGGATTTAAAATTAGGTTAGGGTCTAGTGCGCGCTTAATGGCTTTCATAGCATTCATAGCAATCATACCATGCTGACTTTCCATCCAAGGTAACTTCCCAAGGCCGATACCATGTTCGCCGCTTAGG
>JAPUES010000293.1 GCA_027492445.1 Sporomusaceae bacterium
AATTTGATAGGGACGAAGTAACAATGACCTTACAGGTGGATGGTTATTGTCGAGAACATGCTAATAATATGTTTATTGGTATCAAGGATGGTAATGTAGCTGTATTTCATGGCAAGCCAGATTCCAAACCTATTTTTAAAGAGTCAACTAATATTCAGGTTAATAAACTAATGAAGCAAGATATAGAAGAATTACAGCATGGTATAACGATACAATCAAAGGAAGAATTATTGCGGACATTAGAAGGAATGCAATCAAGATAGAGGGGAAAGCCCTTCTATCTTTTTTTTGTATACTTTCTTAAAAGGAATAATGTATTCTATTGTCGAATCAATATAGGTTGTAAGGGGGGCTATTTTTATGTTAGCATTAGGGATAGATCCTGGCACAGCTATCTGTGGCTATGGGATTGTGGATTTAGAGGGCAGTCATTTGAGGGCTGTAGATTATGGTGCTATTGAAACTAGTCCGAAACTCAGTGATGCAGAACGATTGGTTATCATTCATCATGGAATAGATACTATTATTAAAAAATATCAGCCTGATATAATGGGAGTAGAAATGCTCTTTTTTAATAAAAATGTTCGTACTGCTATGGTGGTAAGTCAAGCACGTGGCGTTATTTTACTGGCAGCGGCTCAAAATCATATAAAATTGAGTGAGTTTACCCCGCTACAAGTGAAGCAATCTGTCGTCGGATATGGGAAGGCAACAAAGGAGCAAGTTATTTATATGACGCAGCGGCTACTCAATTTACCGTCGAAGCCTCATCCTGATGATGTGGCTGATGCACTGGCTGTAGCCATCTGCACCACCCATTCTGTAAATACAAGACGAGAGAGCGCCTCTGCTGAATCCTTTGGCAATGCAAAAATTCAAAGTTCGTGGGGAAGTAAATTATGATTGGTTATGTAAAAGGGACAATTTCTCATATTTTCATCGATCATTGTTTTGTCGATGTACAAGGCGTTGGTTATCGCATTTTTATTACGACAACTACCAGACAAAAATTAGCGGTGGGGAAAATTACATCATTATTTACCCATATGCATGTACGTGAAGATGCAATGCTACTATATGGCTTTTATACCCAAGACGAATATGAATTATTTTTAACCTTAGTTTCCATTAATGGCATTGGGCCTAAAGTCGCAATGGGAATTTTATCAGCAATTGACCCGAATCAATTTCGGATTGCCATTAGTACAAAAAATATGAGTATCTTAACAAAACTCCCTGGCATTGGCAAGAAAACTGCCGAAAGAATGATTTTAGAACTAAAGGATAAAGTAGGTCTACTCAGTGAAGAGGATGGGAATGATGAGAATCTAGGGACGGCTGCAGGTGATATTGTTGATGAGACCATACAAGCTTTAGTTGCTCTAGGTTACAATACTAATGAAATCATGCCCATTGTTAAAAAAGCTGGGAAAGATGTTCAGACGGTAGAAGCCTTAATAAAATTAGCTTTGCGGGAATTAAGTAGGGGGTAGTGGTACATCGTGGAGGAACGAATTATTACTGGTAGTGAACAAGACAATGATACTTGGCAATATAGCCTGCGGCCACGGATGCTACATGAATATATTGGTCAGGATCAAGTGAAGAATAATCTTTCAATCTTTGTACAGGCTGCGTTATCAAGGGGAGAAGCCTTAGATCACGTACTACTATATGGTCCTCCCGGTCTTGGAAAAACTACATTAGCAGGCATTGTTGCCAATGAATTAGGTGTAAACTTTCGAGTAACCTCAGGTCCTGCCATTGAGCGTGCCGGTGATTTGGCAGCGCTACTTACCAACTTAGGGGAGAAAGATGTTTTATTTATTGATGAAATTCATCGTCTTTCTAGAAATGTTGAGGAAGTACTGTATTCTGCTATGGAAGATTACGCCTTAGATATTATTATTGGTAAAGGACCAAGTGCTAGGTCTATTCGCTTGGATTTAGCACCTTTTACTTTGATTGGGGCTACCACAAGGGCGGGGGCTTTGGCCGCACCACTTCGGGATCGCTTTGGTGTTATTTGCCGCTTAGAATATTATAGCGTTGAGGATTTAGAATGTATCGTAAATCGAGGGGCGGAAATATTGAAAGTTGATATTGAAGTAGGGGGAGCCCATGAAATAGCCAAACGATCGAGAGGAACACCAAGGATTGCCAATCGCTTATTGAAGCGGGTAAGGGATTATGCTCAAATTGTCGGTAACGGTATTATTACCGATGTAATGGCAGATAAGGCTTTAGCCATGCTGGAAATTGATAAATGCGGTTTAGATAAGACGGATCGTAATATGTTACTCGCCATTATACAAAAGTTTAAAGGCGGCCCAGTGGGTATTGATACTTTGGCAGCGGTTATTAGTGAAGAAAATGAGACCATTGAAGATGTTTATGAACCATTTTTACTACAGATGGGTTTTTTACAGCGTACACCTAGGGGGCGGATTGCTACTCAAATGGCATATGAACATCTAGGGCTACCTTATAAGCTTGACGAACAAGGTAGTCTGTTATAAATTTTTGAATAAAAAAAGGAAGGGGGAAACACTCATGTTTCCAAATTGGCGTAATATCAAAGTTACAACCTATCTACTCATTATTCTTACGATTATAGTATTAGCACACATTGTATATACATATAAGGAGACTTTATAAAAGTGGAGTGGTAAAGGAGAATTATTATGAAACACAAGTTACATTTTATTTTGCTGCCAATCGTGTTTCTAATGTTTGTATTGATTGTACCAGCTCAGGCAGCTCCATTAGAATCAATAATCAGGGTTGGAATTTTATCCAATCAACAGAAGATAGTTATTTCTGCCGATACGGAGTTTAAAATAATTAGCAAGGATACTGGGAAGTTAATTGCTCTTTTCCCCATTGGAAAAGAAGCAAGGATTAGTGCCCAAGGAAAAAAACTTTTTCTAAATGACAAAGAAGTAGCAGCGGAACGAGTAACTATTATAAAAAGCACCAATAATGATAAGTCTTTTCTTGAAGTGAATCAAAAACAATATCGCGGCAGTTTTGAGATACATATTACCCAAGGGAAAACAGGCTTAACCGTTGTAAATAATCTGCCAATGGAACAATATTTATATGGTGTAATTGCAAGGGAAATGTCACCAGATTGGCCTTTAGAAGCGGTTAAAGCCCAGACGGTCGCCGCTCGGAGTTATGCGATTCATAGTTTAAAGAAACATCAAAAGGATGATTATGATGTTTGCAATACAACGGACTGCCAAGTCTATGGAGGACGAGAAAGTGAACATCCCCGCGTACTTAAAGCCGTTGATGATACTGCTGGCAAGGCAATACTCTTTCAAGGGAAAGTAATTCCAGCGTATTTTCATAGTAGTTCTGGCGGCTATACAGAAAATAGTGAGAATGTCTGGGGAACTTCCTTGCCTTATTTACGAGGTGTAGTGGATTATGATCAAAAATCACCTCAATTTAAATGGGAAAAAACTTTGACCAAAAGTGAGCTAGAGCAGGCACTAAGCAAAGGTGGCTATTCCATTGGAAGAATAACGGCGATAGAACTTTCCCCTCTTACCCCAGCGCCAATGAAGGGGGCGGCCCGGGGAGTATCCGGTAGAGTCAAAGTTGTAAAGTTTATTGGTACTTCTGGTACTGTAGAGGTCAATGGGGAAAAAGTGCGGAAGTTATTCGAACTAAAAAGTACGCTGTTTGATATCAGCGTACTATCGCCTGCTCTTAAGCAAGGTTCCTCGAAAAATAAAACACATTCCATAAATGGACTTGTAGGGGAAAAAATTCTTATTACAGGATTTGGTTGGGGACATGGCCTAGGATTATCCCAATGGGGAGCCAAAGGAATGGCGGAAAAAGGGCCACAAGGAGATTCCACATATTATGAGAAAATATTGAAACACTATTACCAGGGTACTACCATAAAAAAAGTTTTCTAAAGGAGTTTCGTTATGTTGTTATCCGATTTTGATTACTTTTTACCAGAAGAATTAATTGCACAGCATCCTTGTGAACCACGTGATGCTTCGCGATTATTAGTACTGGATAAAAATACAGGCCTTACCTCACATCAGCATTTTTATGACTTGCCGAGCTATGTACAGGCTGGTGACACCCTCGTATTTAATGACACTAGGGTAATTCCAGCCCGTCTGATTGGTGCTAAGGCGGAAACCGGGGGTAAGGTAGAAATCTTTTTATTAAATCGCAAAACAGGCGATGAGTGGGAGGCGTTGGTTAAGCCTGGGAAGAGAGCCCGCGCTGGTGCTATTATTACCTTTAGCCCTGAACTCAGTTGCGAAGTATTAGAAACTACAGATTTTGGCGGACGAATTGTTCGCTTTATTTATGAAGGTATATTTGAAGAAATCTTAGATCGATTAGGTCAAACCCCATTACCACCCTATATTAAAGAAGAATTAGCCGATAAAGAGCGGTATCAAACGGTGTATGCAAGGGAGCGAGGGTCAGCGGCCGCCCCGACAGCAGGACTTCATTTTACGAAGGGTCTAATGAAAAAGATGCAGGATAAAGGCGTAAACTTAGCCTTTGTTACCTTGCATGTGGGCCTAGGTACCTTTAGACCTGTAAATACCGAGGATAT
>JAPUES010000294.1:0-2269 GCA_027492445.1 Sporomusaceae bacterium
TACTATTCATATAAAAGATACCGGGAAAAGTATTGTGGCTGCTATTGTAATGGGTAGCGTCGTCTTGCTAGTATATGATAATATAATGCTTAGAATCTTCCATAATACTATTGCCACCCTGCTTGCTATTGGTGCAGGTGGTTTTGTATATGGTATGACCTTATTATTCTTAGGTGGTGTAGGACAGCGAGATATTGAAAAGATACCAAAATTTGGAGTGCGGTTGTCGACAATAATAAGAAAATTAGGTTTTTGGCGTAAATAATATATAAATAATATATATATGAATATGAGGAGAAAAAATGGGGAAAATTACAATTGTAGGTTTAGGGCCTGGCTCTTTTGGTCTTATTACGGTGGAAACGCTAGAACTGTTACAAACGGCCCAGCCTTTACTATTGCGTACCGCTAAACATCCAACCGTAACCGAGATGAGGGAACGAGGAATTGAATTTACTAGCTATGATTTTATGTATGAAGAAAAAGAATCTTTTGAAGCAGTATATCATGCTATTGTTAATGATTGCCTAGAACAGGCAGCAGTGAGTGAAAATCTTGTCTATGCTGTGCCAGGTAGTCCATTAGTAGCAGAGAAAACTGTGACTCTCCTTAGAGAACGAGCTGCAAAACAAGGAATTAAGGTTACTGTTTTGCCAGGTATGAGCTTTTTGGAAGTGCTATATACTCGTTTGTCCATTGATCCAATTGATGGCCTCACCGTCCTTGATGCTGCTGATGTAGCTTCCTTGCCCCACGAGATTGCAACCTCCCTGGTTGTAACTCAAATATACAATCGTTATGTAGCTTCAGAGGTAAAATTAGCTCTCATGGATCATTATCCTGATGATTATGAAATTATAGTTGTAAAGAATTTAGGACTAGCAGAGGAAGAAATTTTACCCATTCCTTTATATCAGCTAGATAGAATAGGGAATATTGATCATCTTACTAGCTTATATGTCCCCTGGCAGCCTTCTGTAGAGGAGTTTACCCTAGACCCTATTGTTGATGTTATGGCAAAACTTCGTTCCCCTGAGGGATGTGTATGGGACCTTGAACAGTCCCATACTAGTCTCCGGCGTTATCTAGTAGAAGAAGTCTATGAAGTGTTAGAAGCCATTGACTTAAAGGCAGGGGACAAGCTATGTGAAGAGTTAGGTGATTTATTACTACAAATTGTTTTTCATGCCCGTATTGCGGAAGAAACAAATGAATTTTCTATGCAGCAGGTAGTTGATGGCATTACGGAGAAAATGGTGCGTCGCCATCCCCATGTATTTGGCGCTACGAGTGTGCGTGATGCTGCAGAGGTAGTTCTAAACTGGGATGCGATAAAACAGCAGGAATACGGCAATGAACGAAGTTCTGTGCTAGATGGTATACCTAAGGGAATGCCAAGTTTAATGCGCGCCTATAAACTACAGCACAAAGCATCGAAGGTAGGCTTTGATTGGGATAGGATTGAACCTATATGGGACAAAATACAAGAAGAACTTGAAGAACTGAAAATTGCTTGTGCTGAGGGGCAATTTAAGGAAATGGAAGGAGAATTAGGGGATGTATTATTTTCCATAGTAAACCTTGCAAGGTTCTTGAAAATTGATGGGGAGGTGGCGCTAAATAGTACTAATAATAAATTTACTCGCCGGTTTTCCTATATAGAAGAAGAAATAAGGAAAAAAAACCTTAAATGGGAAAATTTAGGCTTGGAACAACTGGATTTTTTATGGGAAAGTGCTAAAAAACAAGAAAAAACAGGATTTTAATGGTTTTTTGTTACTTTTTTAAAAATATAGACAGGAATAAAAAAAATGATAGCGAATAGACTATTCGTAATGATTTTCATAAGGAGGCTATTTTTGTGAATAAAACTGAGTTAGTTGCAAGTGTTGCAGAAAAGGCAGGTTTGACTAAGAAGGATGCTGAGAAAGCCATCAATGCTCTATTTGCTAGTGTTGAGGAAGCCTTAGCACTGGAAGATAAGGTTCAAATCATTGGCTTTGGTACGTTTGAAGTAAAGGCTCGTGAAGAAAGAAAAGGCCGCAATCCACAAACCGGTGCTGAAATCATCATTCCAGCATCAAAAAATCCAGTATTTAAAGCTGGCAAAGGCTTAAAAGACGCTGTCAATAAATAAACATTGATTAAGAAAAACCAGGTTATTAATAACCTGGTTTTTCTTACAAAATTAAAGAGTAAAGAGTCTAGAGTGTAGTTACAAGTAAGAGCAACTAAAGCTTGGCGCAAGCCAGGTTTTCTTTATAAGGAG
>JAPUES010000294.1:2369-4574 GCA_027492445.1 Sporomusaceae bacterium
AAGGAGGAATGAAATTGGTGGGAAAGATACTAATTGTTGATGATGAACCATCCATTTGTGAATTATTAGCTTTTAATTTAGAAAAAGCAGGTTATCATACGGTGAAAACAGATAATGGGCATGAGGCATTAGAATTAGCAAGAAGGGACAAGCCAGATTTAATAGTCCTTGATGTGATGCTACCAGGTATTGACGGTATGGAAGTATGTCGCATCTTAAAAGCCAATCAAGCTACAACAGCTATCCCTATTATTATGTTGACGGCCCAAAGTGAGGAAATCGATAAGATAATTGGGTTAGAGCTTGGTGCCGATGATTATATGACAAAACCCTTTAGTCCAAGAGAACTCGTAGCAAGGGTTAAGGCCGTGCTACGTCGCACTCAAAAAGAGGTTAGAGCAGATGGGCAGTTAATTCTTGGTAAGCTTACTTTGAATTTCACTAGCTACGAAGTTTATTTAGATAATGAAAAGATAGAACTTACTCCTAAGGAATATGAACTCTTAAAACTGTTTGCCACAAATGTTGGCAGGGCCTATACGCGAGAACAGTTGCTGGAAAAAGTGTGGGGCTATGAATATTTTGGTGATACCCGCACCGTAGATGTCCATGTGCGTCATTTAAGGGCCAAACTAGCTAAACAGCCCAAAGTAGCAGAAGCAATAGAGACGGTACGGGGTGTTGGTTATCGCTTTAGTGAAATTTAACAAAATCATAATAAAAGCTTAATAATAAAATAGGATGTTTTGTGGTATATTTCTTTTAAGGATGATTGATATAGTTATAACGCTAAGCAATAGGAGGAAATATATGGATCATAAAATTCATGTAAATAAATTGAAGCTTTATTATGGGGATATGCTGGCATTAAAGAAAATATCTCTTGGAGTGGAAAAAAATAGTGTACTAGCACTAATTGGTCCTTCAGGTTGTGGAAAATCCACATTTCTTAAAACCCTAAATCGGATGAATGATTTAATTGAAAATGTGAAAATAGAAGGGGAAATTTTATTGGATGGTAGTAATATATATCATCCCGATACGGATGTAGTACTTCTTAGAAAACGAGTAGGTATGGTGTTTCAAAGACCTAACCCTTTTCCCATGTCTATCTATGATAATATTGCCTATGGTCCACAGATTCATGGCATAAAGAAGAAAGGGATAATAGATGAACTGGTGGAAAAAAGTTTACAAGGTGCAGCGCTATGGGAGGAAGTAAAAGATCGCCTTACTAGTTCTGCCATGGGACTTTCAGGGGGACAGCAACAGCGTCTTTGCATTGCAAGATTATTAGCAGTTGAACCGGAAGTGCTTCTTATGGATGAACCTTGCTCCGCTCTTGACCCTATTTCCACTATGAAAATTGAAGAATTAGTATCAGAATTAAAAGAGCGCTACACCATTGTAATGGTTACTCATAATATGCAGCAGGCGGCGCGGGTGTCAGATTATACAGCCTTTTTTTTAAACGGTGAAGTAGTGGAACATGATAAAACAGATAGTATGTTCACTCGACCGCAAGATAAACGTACGGAAGATTATATTACAGGACGATTTGGTTAATGGGGGGAAGAGTATGACAAGTACTAGGCAAAGCTACAATCATGAACTAGAAGCACTAAGGCAAGAAATCCTAGAGATGGGTACGCGGGTTGAACAAGCAATTGGCGAGGCAATCACATCTCTTACAAAACAGGATTTGGAAATGGCAATGCGTGTTAAGGCTGGTGATGATTATATTGACAATATGGAAAGTGATATTGAAGATAAATGTATGTTGCTTATTGCCAGGCAACAACCCTTAGCTAGGGATCTGCGGATTATTGGTACAGGACTTAAAATTACGACGGATTTAGAGCGGGTAGGAGACCATGCTTATGATATTGCTAAAATTACGTTAGATATTGGCAAAGAACCATTAATCAAACCCTTAGTAGATATTCCACGTATGTCAGAAATGGCCCGGAAAATGCTCAGAGATTCTCTGGTTGCTTACATCAATCTAGATGTTAGATTGGCGGAACAAGTGTGTGACGATGATGATGCCGTGGATGATCTTTATGATCAAACCGTTCGCGAATTGTTAACTTATATGATGGAAGATCCAACAACGATTAAACAAGCAACACAGCTGCTGTTTGTGGTCCGTTATTTAGAAAGAGTAGCGGATCATGCTACTAATATTGGGGAATGGGTTAATTA
>JAPUES010000295.1 GCA_027492445.1 Sporomusaceae bacterium
GAAGCATCTTCTGTAGAATATTGCACATCAGGCAGTAGTAACTTGGCATATTTTACAGCATCTACTCCCATCTGCAAAACAGCGTCCTTGGACTTATTAAATTTCTTATCCACATGCACATCGGAGGTCCCTAGTACAATATGAATCAACGGCCGCTGCGCTCCTTTAATACTATCATAGACAGCATCAATATCACCCTTTACTGCTCTTGCTAAAGCCGTAATCATGGGACCATCTTTAATCTCATTGGCAATCCTTTGCACAGCATTAAAATCCCCTTGGGAAGAAGCCGAAAATCCCGCTTCAATAATATCAACATTTAGTTTCTTAAGCTGATGAGCAATTGTAAGTTTTTCATATATATTTAGCTTTGCTCCTGGTACCTGTTCACCATCTCGCAAGGTTGTATCCAATACTAAAACTCTTCTATTCATAATAAATTCCTCCTAAATTATATTTTTAAAAAACAATTCTCTATAGCCATCCTTGCCGTCCTAAGTAAGAATACCCAATGTAGTGTCTAAACCCGGAATTTAGACACTAAAAAACTCGTCTCTAAATAATTAGAGACGAGTTACACTCGCGGTACCACCCTAGTTGGTTCAAAAAAGAACCCGCTTCTTCGATGGCAAACACCATCTATCCCTGTAACGGTGGAATTCCGGCTCACCCTACGTTATCGGGCTGCAGTTCATGGGTGAGTTCAAAGTCTAAAAATTACCGAATCGCACCAACCTTCGGCTCTCTGAAAATTTTTGTAACCTTTACTATTCCCAGTCATAACCTTTAATCTTATTATTGATTACTTTAACAAAATAACGTTTCTTTGTCAATAGCAATACTTATAACTTCTTGCTCTTCTGCTTAATATACTTTTTGAATCTCTAGCCCCTGCCTTTGAAATTCTGCCACAATTTCATCCACATGGTGAGTACCATTAGTTTCTACCGTTACTTCCAGCTGAACTTGTTTAAACCGATCCATAACCTTGGACTGATTATGGTCTAGCTTTATAACATTGGCTTTTAGCTCCGATAAAATATTTGCCACATGTAGGAGTTCCCCTGGTTTATCAGGCAAATTTACAGTAAAGCAAAATAATCTGCCTCTAGAAACCAAAGCCCGATTAATAATAGCAGAAATCGTAGAAATATCAATATTACCACCACTGACGATACATACTACCTTTTTCCCAATAGATTGAATTCGTTTAAGGCCAGCTAAAGATAAGGCTCCTGCCCCTTCCACAATGAGTTTATGTTTCTCCATTAAGAGTAAGATTGCTTCCAAAATTTCAAATTCCGAAACCGTTACAACCTCATCCACAAACTCTTTAACAAACTGGAAGGTCAGTTCCCCTGGTTTTTTCACAGCAGTACCATCAGCCATAGTATCAACACTTGGAAGTTCAATTACTTTATTTTGGATGAGAGATTCTTTAATGCAGCAGGCGCCCTCTGGCTCTACCCCTATAATCTTAATACTGGGTTTAAGCATTTTGATAGCAAAAGCCATACCACTAATTAAGCCGCCCCCACCAATAGGAATTAAAATGGTATCCACATCTTCTAATTCTTTAATAATTTCTAACGCTAAAGTGCCTTGCCCCATAATGACATCTAGGTCATCAAAAGGATGAACAAAAACATATTGGCACTCGGTTTCTAATTCTCGGGCCTTTTTATAAGCCTCATCATAACTATCTCCATGGAGCACTACTTCGACACCATAGTTTTTGGTAGCCTCTACTTTTATAATCGGCGTCGTTGCTGGCATGACTAAGGTCGCTTTTATACCTAAGAGTTGGGCGGCATAGCCAATTCCTTGGGCATGATTGCCTGCCGATGCGGCAATAACGCCTCGGCTTTTTTCTGCATCACTTAATTTACTTAGCTTATTATAAGCACCACGAATCTTAAATGCCCCTGTGACTTGTAAATTATCTGGTTTAATAAACACACGATTATTACATTCCTTGCTAAAAAAAGGACTTTCAATGAGCTCCGTCTTCTTGATAACACTTTGCAATTTTTCTGCAGCTACATATACGTCTTCTATGCTAAGGTTTACGTTCCCTATTTTAAAGGTTTTATTATTTGGATCAGACATCCTTTACCTCCACCTATTTCATTTATACTGTAAAACAATCCTTACAATGCCTCAATTTTTCCACAATAGGAGCATCTGCTGGTACAAATTCATAATTGAGGATTGTATGTTGATTTACCCATGCAATGTCGTCATGTACGGTGGGAGATAACATGTCACCATGCCACGACATCCAATATAAGAATAAGCGAAAGATCCCAAACTCATAATTGTATATGTTCTCGGCAAAAAAACTTCCAACTTCTACATCAATTTGAAATTCTTCCATCATTTCACGTCGTAAGCACTCTTGATGGGTTTCACCTACCTCTAGCTTTCCTCCAGGAAATTCCCATAGATTGGCCAAGGAATCTCCCTCTCTTCGCTTTGCAATTAAACATAATCCATCTTTAATTAATAACCCAGCGATTACATCTTTCACAACAATACCCCTATTCCTTATTTGTTAGCATTCTTCTGGAAATAGTTATACTTCGTGAATTATAAGTGAAATCCTGCTACAGAATCGGTATTATTCCTCTGCTAATTTTAAGTCGACACCTAACACACCAATAATTTTTTCATATTCATCTTGAATTGGTAGGGAGATGGTAAGACAAGACTGACCAGAAATAGCAGAAACGTAAATAGAAGAAACATACACTTGACCTTTAATAGCAGCTTTAAACCAGTCACGAGAACCAGCATTTGCAATACCCGCTGGTGGTAAAGAAATAATAAATTTCCCATCCGCAGCATTGGTCCATACCGCTTCTAAATTAGCATGGCTATTTAGAAAATCAGCTAATACTTTTTGATGGTCCATAGGAGAAAGTTCTCTCATTTCTCTGGTGGTCGCTAAACGGATTAATTTTGTTTTCAATTCATTCACACTCTGCTCTAGTTGATCTTTTTTCTTATCATCCACAGCAAAAATAGTTAAGGATTGGGTGGTTTCTACTAAATAATCAGCAACTCCCGTTAACACCTGTCCCATACTAGCAGTCTCTGCCAAATGAACATTTTGTTCCCCTAGCAAGGTCACAATATCCTCTGTATTTTGCAAAGATTCTTCGCACATGGTAGCCATTTCTTCTAAAAATTCTACGGCATGTTCTGTCGCAGTAAGCTGAACTTGGCGAGCAGCACTCACTTCTGCTAGCTGGCTTTCTACGTAGGCACTAGAAGATAAAATGGTTTCTAAACTAGCACCAGCGGCAATTGTTGCCTCAGATCCTTGCTGAACGAGCTTCGCACCATCAGCTGCGGCCTGAGCGGCGGCTGTAATACCTTCATCAATATGAGCAAGAAGACCAAATGCCGAGCTTGCTGCCAGTTGACTGGCATCGGACAGCTTTTGAATTTCTTGCGCAACTACTGAAAAACCTCTGCCATGTTCACCAGCCCTTGCGGCCTCAATACTAGCATTAAGGGATAGGAGATTGGTTTGTACCGAAATAGCGCTAATGGTGGATAAAAAATTATCAATTTCTTTTGCCACTTGTGTAAGAGCTGCAATTCGCCCTTCAATGTCGGCTGAGGACTTACAAATACTATCCATAGAATCGGCAACCTGGGAAACATAATAACAACCGTCTTCTGCTGCCTTCTTACTCTTAATACCATCGCGATGAATTCCTTCAGCAAGAATGGTGATGGTTTTAGAGGACTCCATGACCTTTTCCATTTGTTGATTGGCATATTGAGAAGATTCATGGAGAGATAAGGCTAATGTTCTTGCTTCTTTTGCCTCATTTTGGATTTGCTCAGCCAATTGTGTGGCACTGCCGATTGCACCTGTTACCTGGGTTACAGCAGCAAATACTTTACTAGAACACACCTGGGTATCACTGGTAAACTTACGCAGCATGGCAACAAGTTTATCAATATGTATGACTAATGGCTGTAATTTTTTAGGGTAATCTTTAAAGTGAAAAGCACCTGCTAATTTACCTTTTGCAATTTCCTCTACGGCGTTAACTAACTGATCATACGCTTTACTAGTTCCTAGCCAAAATGTCATCATAGTAGCCTCCTTATTTCAATCGTACATTGTATTGCTTGTTTCTTTGGTTTCCGTCATCAGTCTCTTTTGAGAGGCCAAAATAATAGCTTTCAACATAGAAAACTTGGCTTGCGCCAAGCCTTAGTTGCCCTTGCTTGGAATCAAGGAAGTGTTATACTTTCTGATTCCGTGAAAAAAACCGCAAAACAAAAAATGATTTCTCATTTCAATGTTTTGCGGCCTCATTGCCAACACTATAAGGATTGAAAACCTTATGATGATTAACTTATTATGTAATATATTAACCTAGCTACTTCACTTTGTCAACGACTTCCATTTCATTTTATCCCCATCCCCGCATTTTTGTGTAAGGACCAATTGCCCATAGCATCAATCATAAGCTTATGCTGATGATAAGCTGCTAAAGTGCTACGGTGACCAATACTGATCACGGCTGTTTGAGGAAGATGAGCACC
>JAPUES010000296.1 GCA_027492445.1 Sporomusaceae bacterium
CGATGACCTCTTGCATGCCATGCAAGCGCTCTCCCAGCTGAGCTATACCCCCAATAAGGTGCTACTGGTGTTTATGAGTTACTATCCCTTAAGCACTTTTATATTTTATCATATAACAGATAGACTTCGCAAGTCTATCTGTTATATATTTGCGATTTATTTTTTATCTTCGTAATATACTTCCCATTTACGTAGGACATCTTGGGTAATATCTTCTATGATGGTCAAACATTCCCAAGGGTGTAATCCTAGTTCTGAGTATACTTGTAAACTCTCTAATATTTGCTTAGCGAGTTTGTTATGCTGAGATACCATTATAGATTTATCTAGCTTACTGATGCGTATAAATAAATCCTTCGTTGTATTATTGGACTCTTTAATTTCTTTGCGCAGCTGTTGGTCTCTACCAAAACGACGAATTGCCAATTACTTTTCCTCCAATCTATAAAATGAATCTTTTTTCCTACTTCGACAATTCACAATGATTTCCTTCTGCATCACCAGGATGGAATTATCAAAGGAATAAAATAGACCTTATGCTTATTGCATAAGGTCTATTTTGACAACACTTATTATAAGCTCTTGGTATCAATCAATGAAATCAATTCAGCAATTTCTGGTTTGGATACTTGAGCATCTGCACCAATAGCTTCACCCTTACGGCGCATTTCTTCATTAATCAAAGAAGAGAAAATAACGACAGGTAATTTTGTCAAAACATGGTCATCCCGAACACGTTTCAATAAATTATGACCATCCATTTGTGGCATTTCAATGTCGGTAATGAGCATACTAACATTGTCTTCAATAGGTGCTCCTGATTTAGACAGTATGGTTAACGCATCCCAAGCCGCTTTACCATCGTTATAGGCAATAACATTTGTATAGCCTGCTTGGTGAAGAGTATCAACAAGCAAATCCCGTAGCATATGAGAATCTTCGGCAATCATAATTCTTTTTGTCTTACGTTTCGCTTTTAGGTCCTCCGTACTATCTGGAACAGTAGTTAATTTTATATTAATTTCAGGATTAATATCCGATAGAATTTTTTCAAAATCCAATAAAATAACTAGTCTTTCCGCCATTTTTATAACCCCAACAACCATAGCGGATTCGCTAATATTCGGTGGTGGTTCCATGGATGCCCAGGATACCCTATGTATGCGTGACACTTCATTTACCAAAAATCCTACAAAGTAGTTATTTAATTCACTGACAATAATATTATTGGCAACTGAACCAGTATCTTCAGAACCTAAGCATCTTGGCAAATTAACAAGAGGCATTAAACGTCCACGCAATGTGAATACACCATCAACGTAAGGGTGAGAGTTCGGCATTTTTGTAATTGGAACAAGATTAATGACTTCTCGCACTTTCGCTACATTAATCCCATAATTTACTGCACCAACAGCAAATTCTACAATTTCAAATTCATTCGTGCCTGTTTCTAATAAAATACCTTTTTTACCTGTCGCTGTCTCACTCATAGAAACGCCTCCAGTCTTTTATATTTATCTTTAGCAACGGTTCCTCAGTTGCTGATTGAGTTATCAGCAGTCACTTATTATTTTTGTAATTCTCTAAAAAAGCTATAATTCCTTCTTTCTATAAAAGCTTTTTTTACAAAAAGGTGCCAAATGAAAGACTTATTGCCTCAGCTCGACAATAAGTCTTATCTAAAAGCTATATAGTTTTTTTTAATCCTCTTGTTGTTCTAAAAGATAGGTCCAACCTTCACGTTGTTCCACATACCCTGTTTTTATCAGTTGCCCTAGTGCTCGTTTAAAGGCTGCTTTACTAATATTAAATCTTTCTTTAATTAGCTCTGGAGCCGTGTGGTCCCCATAGGGCATTTTCCCATTGCGAGAATAAAGGAGAGCAAGGATTTTTTCCGCATCTATATCAATTGCAGTTTCTTTGCGAGGGCGCATCGAAACGTTAATCCGTCCATCTTCACGAACATGGGTAACGCGTGCTGTAATTTCTTCCCCTACCATCGGTCTTACTAAAAATTCGCTATTATGCAAAAAGGCAATATAACGTTCTGTCGTAAAGAGAAAGGCTCCTTGTTCATTAAAATTATATAATGAACCTGTGACCATATCCCCAACCTTAACATTTACAGCAGGTACAGCGGCCCGTCGGAGTTCATCTTCCACTTCCATGCTGACAGCATTACGCCCTGATTTGTCAATATATAGTTTAACCCATACTTTATCACCGCGTTTTAGATTCCCACGCATACCAGCAAAGGGCATAAAGACGCCACGTTCAGCACCAATATCCACAAAAGCTCCGTCTTTTGTAGTATTAATTACTGTAACTCTAGCTACCTGCCCAACTTTCATTTGTGGTAGGCGCATACTTGCCGTAAGACGTTCTTTAGGATCGAGATATAAATATACCTCAATTTCATCCCCAATTTTTACATCTTCTACAAGTTGTTGCTGCTTATGCAATAAAATATCGTCATTGGTATTACCAGTACCAGCATCCAAAAATACTCCAAATTCACTGGCCCTAACAACTTTTAGCGTTACCACATTTCCAGCCGTTAGTTTTTTATTACTTTCCATTATACATACCGCCTATCCTACCAACATTATCTACCCTTTCAATATGTAGCATTGTTGGCAATTTAGTCTTCTTCATGTACAGGCCGATCCGTGCCCCATAGACGTTCTAAATTATAAAACTCCCGTTCTTCTTCCACGAAAACATGAGTAATACAGGTCCCAAAATCCATAAGAATCCAGCGTGCTTCACGATAACCTTCTTTATGAAGCATTTTAATGCCTTCCTTACTTAGTTCATTTTCTATATTATCAGCAATTGCTTGCACTTGTTTATCAGAGTTTGCACTGCAAATAACAAAGCAATCCGTAACCATAGAAATACCCTCCACATCAAGAACCCGTACATTACTGGCTTTTTTATCCTCGGCAGCTGCCACAATCTTGTCTACTACGTTTTTATTTATTTCACTCATAAAAATCCTCCTATTATTTGACTTTTATTTATTTTGCCCCACTCCTGCACTCTTTAGCAGCTAAGGGATAAATATACCTGTCATTTTCGTATGTTCCTTGGCTAATATCCTTTCTACTAGCAATCGTGTCTGTTCTTGGTCATGCACCCAATAGCTTAGTCCATCAATCGTAGCAAAATTTCCCGGTAGCATTTCTGTATAAAGATTGCCTGTTCGAAATGATTTTAATTCATTTGCTAATTTAACCATTTCATATCCAGTAATATCCGTTGTTACATATTGCTCATAGGTGCGCAAGAAAGCAGGTAACTTTAGCAGGGTGCTTACCTGTAAGGTCTGTTCTGTAAATGCTTTAAAAAATCGTTGTTGCCGTTGTACACGACCTATGTCACCAAGCTCATCACTGCGAAACCTGACATATTGACCGGCCTGGCTACCATCTAAATGCTGATAACCTTTGCTGAGGTGAATTTCTAAATTAGCATATGGATCTTCATAATGCATATTATTTTCTACATATAAGTCAACCCCGCCTAGCTGATCAATGGTCTTTATGAAAGCCTGCCAATCAATTACCATAAAATGATGGATCGGAAGTTGTAGCAAATCTTCTACTGTACGCTTTGCAAGGTCGGTACCACCATAAAAAAAGGCGTGGGCAATTTTGTCGGACCCCTTGTGCCCAGGAATCGTGACTTTAGTATCACGGGGAATAGATAAAAGATGAATGGTTCCTTCTTCTTTACTAATGCTCACCACCATCATAGTATCTGTTCTTTGGGGCGAACCTGGATTTTCAAGATCTCCATTATCAATGCCTAGCAATAATATATTAATATATTTACTTGCAGATTCTGATGGTTTATCCGTTTCTACTGCGGTACTTAAGGTTTGTACGGAAGATATTTTTTTATAAGTATGTATGGCCGCCCAAGATAAGGATGTAACAATAGCAGCTAACATTATCAATAGAAGAATTAGTCTTGTCCATCGTATTTTGCGACGTGGAGGACGTCTACTCGACATTGGTTCCTCTCCTCTCTACTTGATAGTCTTCTGTAATAAAATTGCATTACGAGCTGCAATTGTAGCTGGATGTAATAATCCGCCGTTTTTCATAATGTGATAGATGCTTTGGTCTAGCGCTACTAACATTGCCTTATCAAGGTCAACCTTAGCTATTTTTCTAATTTCATCCACACCTTTAAACGTGCGCTGGGGTTCAATAACATCTGCGATATAAACAATTTTATCTAATAGTGTCATATCACTTCCACCCGTAGTATGCATCATAATGGCCTGCAGTATTTCAGCATCATGCACTCCAAATTCTGCCTCAGCCATCTTGGCGGCAAGAAAAGCATGCAATAAGATAGGCTGAGCTTGTTCTACATCATTCACAACTATACCAAAGGCTTGTGCTCTTGGCAAGAGTTCATTCATAGGCACCTCGCGAGCGAGGTCATGCAAAAGCCCTGCCAGCTTAGCTTTTTCTCTATTACAACCAAACTGTTC